>NZ_JBHJZS010000015.1:0-64689 GCF_042271185.1 Microbacterium sp. NPDC055910 | reverse complement strand
GGGCGGGACGGCGGCACAGCGGCGCGGCGGGACGGCGGCGCGGCGGGACGGCGGCGCGGCGGGACGGCGCGCGGCGGGCGCGGCGGAGGTCACCGGCGCCGACGGCGTCGCCGCGGCGGGGGCGCGGCATCGGGCTCCGGCTCGGCCGTTGTGCGCCGCTCGCGCCATGCGCGCAGTTCGGCGTCGACGTCGCGCGTGGGCGTCACGACGGGCGGCCCGCCGAGCAGCTGGCGCCGGGCTTCGACGACGCGACGGTTGAAGTCCTCGACGTACTCCCGGGCGTCGTGCTCGTTCGCGAGGGCGTCGATGCGCTGAGCGAACTCGGCGTGCTCGACGCGCAGCGAGAGCGCGGGCGGTCCGAGGCCCGTGAGCTGCTCGTGCTCGATCTTGCGGCGGATCCACCAGTCGGCGTCGTGGTGCGCCCCGAGTCCGCGGATGGGCTTTCCCGCTCCGGGTAGGTTGTCGAAGTCGCCGCGGCGGATGGCCTGCTGGATCGCCGTCTCGACGTACGCCGCGCGATCGAGCGTGCTCGAGCCGGTGGGCGAGCGCGGAACCTCATCGGATGCCGCGGGCTCGGGCGGCTCCGCCGCGTCGCGCTCCTGTCGGTAGCGCGCCGCTGTGAGCCGCGGGTCCTCGCTCACGGGCGGCCTCGCGGCGTGGCCGGCGTCACCGGCCCGGACGTCGTGGCGAGGCGGCGCAGGCGTTCGCGCGCGAAGTCCTGCGCGCGCGGCCCCGACCCCAGCGCACGGGCGGAGATCGCCAGCACGACGCGCGTGAGGGTGATGACGGGGAACGGTGACCGGCGCAGGCCGAGCAGCTTCCGGTACCGGTGGGGCAGGCTCGCCACGGCGGCGGCGAACAGCACGCGATACGCGATGCGCATCGACCCTCGAAACGGGATGCCGCGCAGGAACCGCACGACGTCGTCGACGCGTTCGTCGCGGCGCAGCTCGTGGCGGTCCAGGTATCCGTCGAGGCGTCGGCGCAGCTCGGCCTCGGATTCGGGCGGGTCGGCGACGTGCATGAGGCGTCCGGCCGTCGCCCACTCGCGGACGTACGCGTCGGGGCCGCCCGGGATGGGACCGCCCCACAGTTCGTGCGCGCCGAGGAACGCCTCGGTGAAGGCGAGGTGCACCCACTCGACGAGATCCGCGTCCGACGCCGAGTACGCGCGGGGGCCGCTCGCCGACTCGAACGTGCCGCTCACGCGCTCGTGCATGCGCCCGACGCGGGCGGTCTCGCGTTGCGCCTGCTCGGTCGAGCCGTAGGTCACGCAGATGATCCACCGCACGGTGCCGGCGAGGCGTCCGATCGGGTCTTCGCGATAGCGGGAGTAGTCGTGCACTCCGGCCATCGCGCCGGGGTTCAGAGCCTGGATGAGCAGCGCGCGGATGCCCGCGACGAACGTGCCGAGTCCGGCGTGCACGGTCCACACGGCACCGCCGTCGGCGAAGTAGCCGTCATCGTCGCCTGCCGCGAGGGCACGCACCCATGGCGGGGTGCCGTCGGGGTGGCCCGACAAAGCCGTGAGCAGTCGCGCGCGCAGGGGTGCACGGCGCGGGGGAGCGGCATCCGAACTCATCACTCCAGCGTGCCACGCCTCACTTCGCAGCTCCTGCGAAGATGCCGTTGACGTAGTGACGCTGCAGCAGGAAGAAGATGATGAGGCAGGGCACCATCGACACGACGACACCCGCGTCGAGCAGTCCCCAGTCGACCGTGCCGAACCGGCCGATCTGATTGCTCTGCAGCACGACGGGCAGCGTGAACTTGTTCTGGTCGGTCAGCAGCACGAGCGCCGCGAGGAACTCGTTCCACGCGTTGAGGAACGCGAAGATCGCCGAGGTCACGATTCCGGGGACGACCAGCGGAAGGAACACCCGCAGCAGACTCGTCCATCGCGTGCAGCCATCGATCAGCGATGCCTCTTCGATCTCGTCGGGGATCGCGGCGAACGAGTTCCGCATGATGAAGACGCAGAACGGCAGTTGGTAGGTCGTGTAGACCAGCACGACACCCAGCAGCGAGTTGAACAATCCGAGTTCGCGCAGCACGACGCTGATGGGGGTCAGCAGCACCGTGAACGGGATCATCATGCCGGCGAGGATCACGGCGAACACGACTCCGGATCCGCGGAACCGATAGCGTGCCAGGCCGTACCCGGCGAGGACCGAGAGCGCAACCGCGAGCGCGACGGTGCCGCCCGCGACGACGAGACTGTTCAGGATGCCGCGCAGCACGCCCTCGCCCGGATCGAACATGCGCTCCCACGCGTCGAACGAGATCTCCGTCGGAAGAAGGGTCGGCGGACGCTGCCTGAGCTCTTCGGGCGACTTGAGGCTGCCCGTGAGGGTCGTCACGAGCGGCAGCAGGAAGAGGGCGGCCAGGAGCAGGCCTCCGACCCACCACCACACGCCCGCTCCCGAGCGACGGGTACGGGTCCAGCGGCGCACGTCGCCGCCTCGGCGGATGCCGCGGTCGGTGGTGAGCGTGGCCGTGGCGAGCTCGGCTGCGGTTTCGTCGCGCTCGGTGTCACGAACGGCCACGGTCGCCTCCTCTCAGGAGCCGGATCTGCAGGGCCGAGACGACGACCAGCAGCACGAGCATGATGACCGACAGCGCAGCGCCGTAGCCGAGCTCGAACTTCGTGAACGAGATGTTGTAGATCCAGTAGACGGCGGTGACCGTCTCGTTGTCGGGGCGACCCTTCGTGATGAGGAAGAACTGTTCGAACGCGAGCAGCGATCCCGCGACCGAGAAGACCAGCACCAGGATCACGGTCGGGCGCATGAGCGGCAGCACGACGCTGAAGAGGCGACGCCACCATCCGGCGCCGTCGAGCTGAGCCGCCTCCAGCACGTCCTCGGGCACGCCGTTCAGGCCGCCGAGCAGGAGGATCATCTGGAAGCCGACGACCTTCCACGTCACCATGACGCACACATTGATCAGGCCCGGCCAGGTCTGCGTCGTCCACGCGACCTGATCCAGCGGCATCCCCAGCGCCGCAGTGATCGCTGCGACGGGTCCCGCCGTCGGATCGATGAACCACAGCCACAGGAAGCTCGCCGCGGCGAAGCCGATGACGTACGGCGTGAAGAACACGGTGCGGAAGAACGCACTGCCACGGCTCGATCGACGGATGAACAGGGCCAGGGCGAACCCGAGCACGAACAGCACGGGCGTGATGATGAGGGTGTACAGCAGCGTGAACCCGAGCGAGCCGAGGAAGGTGGTGTCGGTCGTGAACGCGCGCACGTAGTTGTCGAGGCCGATGAACCGCGGCTCGCCCAGGAGTGGCCAGCGATGCAGGCTCATCCACAGCATGAGGACGACCGGAACGACGAACAGCGCCGTGGTCAGGGTGAGCGCCGGCACCGTGGCGAGAAAGCCCGTCCACGCCAGCCGGGTGCGGAGCCGAGTGCTCGGCGGGGTGACCGCTCGCGTCATGGTGAATCCTTCGGGATGACGGTGGGGACCGCGCGAGGCGGTCCCCACCGTGCCGTTACTGTCCGGGTTCGTCGACGATCTGCTGTGCGGTGCGCTGCGCCGCTTCGGCCGCGGCGGGCACGTCGCTGCCGAACACGCCGGCCTGCATGAGGCTCACCCAGGGGCCGTTCGGGTCGCTGAACAGGGCGTTGAAGGCGACCGTGTAGGGCACGCGTCCCTCGAGGGTCGCGGCGGCGAGAGCGGCCCACTCCGGGCCCTTCGCGCTGTACACGCTGTCGTAGAGGTCCGTTCGCACCGGAGTGAACCCGTCCTCGGCGAGATGGGTCTGCGCGTCGTCGCCCGTGACCCACTCGATGAACGACCACGCGGCATCCGGGTCGGGGGATCCGGCCGGGATCGCGAGCACGTCACCGCCCGCGAACGATGCCCCTTCGCCCGCCGTCTTGCCCGGCAGCGTCGCGACGCCGACCTCGAAGTCGGGAGGCGTGCTCTGCAGCTGGCTCAGGTAGAACGAGCCGCTGGCGACCATGCCGAGCATGCCGCTGTCGAACGAACCGCCGTAGTTCTCGCCTCCGTCGACCTGGCTCGCCGTCGTGATGCCGCCACCGGCGACCATGCCGTTGAGCAGCTCGACGAACTCGACCACGACGGGATCGTCGAAGGTCGCCTCGGGGTTCAGGGATCCGCTCGCGGAGTCGATCGGGTCTCCGCCGGCGGCCCAGATCATCGGGTTGAGCGCGAATGCGGCGCATCCGCCACAGCCTGCTGAGAAGTGGTAGCCCTCGTAGTCGGGGCCCAGGGCGCCGATCGCGTTGGCAGCGGCGGCGAACTCGTCCCACGTCTGCGGGGGAGTCTCGGGATCGAGGCCGGCCTGCGTGAACAGGTCCTTGTTGTAGAACAGCACGGAGGAATCGGCCGTGAACGGCACCGTGAAGTTGCGACCCTCGTACGTGCCAGCGTCCAGCTGACCTTCGAGCAGGTCGCCGGCGTAGGGGAGTGCGCCGATCTGATCGGTGACGTCCTGGAAGGCGTCCGCTGCGATGAAGAAGGGCGCCTTGACGACGTCGATCGCGACGACGTCGGGGCTGTCGCCCGCGCTGATCGCCGAGCCGAGCTTCTGCTGGACCTCGCTGTTGGGGATCGCGGTGACCTCGACGGTCGTACCGGGATTGGCGTCTTCGTACTGTTTCGCGAGGTCGCGCATGTAGGACTCGCCGTCGGTGCGCGTCCAGACCGTGAGGGTCGAGGAGTCGCCGTCCCCGCCGTCGCTGCCACAGCCGGCGAGCGTCGCCGCCGCCACGGCCACGACGCCGACGACAGCGGCGCGTCGTGCGATGTGCTTGTGCATGTGATGGGTTCCTTTCTGGGGTGGAAATCAGGAGTCGGCCGGGAGCCAGACCCGCATCGCGTCGACGCCGTTGTTGCCCCACGTCGCGTAGGGTCGCAGGACGAGATCGGCACGCTTCGCCGGTGCAGCGGGAGCGTGGGTGCTGTACAGCGGCGCGTCGTCGGGGATCGGCACGACGCCGACGGCAACGCGCGCCAGAGGGCCGATCTCGGTCGATACCTCGAGCGCGGTGACGATCGAGTCGGGCGACAGCTGCGCCGCGTCGACGTCGATGTCGTTGTCGCCCTGCTCGGCGCAGTAGACGACCGGTCCCCGCGAGATGGCGACACTGCCCCGCAGGGCGTCGGCACGGCGGTGCGGATGCCGCACGTCGAACGTCATCGGCAGCTCGAGATCGATCACGGCGCCGTCGCGCAGCGCGTCCTCGAGCGCGATCCAGCCCTCACCGACGGACGCGGCGCGCGGTGCGCCGTCGACCAGTACGGACACCCCTGACGGATGCGCCCATGCGGGAACGCGCAGGCGCAGCGTCGTGCCGGGGGCATCCCCGGCGACGGTCACCGAGACGGCGCCCGTCGCGGGGTAGTCGGTGCGCACCGTCAGGGTCGCCTCGCCGTAGCTCACCGATGCGGGCAGATAGTGGGCGATGTCGATGGCGCCTGCGCCGGCGGCGCCGACGTAGTGCTCGAGCGATCCGAATGTGCGCATCAGGTTCGGCGGGCAGCACGCGCACGAGAACCACGACAGCCGCTCGGACGATTCCTCCTGGCGACTCGCGACGTGCTCACGCCGCCGCTGCAGGGGGTTGCTGTAGGTGAACGTGTCGCCGCTGTCCGAGATGCCGGCCAAGACGACGTTGTGCAGCGCGATCTCTCCGGTGTCGAGATACCGCGCCTCGCCTGTCGCGAGGTACATGCGCCATGCCCAGCCGAAGAGGGCGATGCCCGCGCACGTCTCGCTGTAGGCGCGATCCGCGGGCAGCTCGAAGCCCGCGCCGAACGCCTCGTCCTGATGGCGCGATCCCGTGCCGCCGGTGATGTAGATGCGGCGCGAGACCATGTCGTCCCACTGCACGCGCATCGCCGCGAGCGCATCGCGGTCTCCGCCTTCCAGGTACAGGTCGGTGACCCCCTGGTTGAGATAGAGCGCGCGCACGGCGTGGCCGCGCATCGTCGTCGTCGACAGGACGGGCAGGTCGTCCTGATAGTAGGGGGCCCCGTACACGCCTTCGCCGATGAAGCCCGAGCCGCGGCGGCGGAGGAAGCTCTCGGCGAGGCGGAGCGCGGCAGCATCCCCCGTCGTGCGATACATCTCGATGAGCGCCGTCTCGATGAGCGGATGCCCGCAGTACTCGACGCGGTCGTCGGCGCCGAACAGTTCGTCGACGAGCGCGACGAACCGCTGCGACACGCGCATCAGGCGGTCATCGCCCAGAGCGCGTTGCGCTGCGACGGCGGCCTGGATGAGGTGACCGAGGCAGTACAGCTCATGCCCGTGCACGAAGTTGCTCCACGGCTCCCGGTCCGGATGGTCCTGATAGGCCGAATCGAGGTAGCCGTCGGCGCGTTGCGCGCGCTCGAGGAGAGAGATGGTGTCGTCGAAGAACGTCCGCAGCTGCGCGTCATCGGCGCGCCCGAGTTCCCACGCGACCGCCTCGAGCATCTTGTAGACGTCGGAGTCTGCGAACAGCTGCCCGCGGAACGGCGCATCGGACTCTCCGGTCAGCCGGCGGAGGTTGTCGAGGTTTCCCTGCGATTCCAGCTCTCGGATGCCGTGGGGCAGCGAGGTCCTGCGGTTGCGTGCGTGCCAATCGGCCAGCCGGCCCGAGGCCGTGCTGTCGGCGGGAAGCGCCGTGCGAAGCCCGTGCGTGCCGTTTCCGATGGGCCCGCGGGCGAGAGGAGAGTGCGGCATCCGTGCCCTTTCGATCTCTGTGCACGACGACGTGCGATGTGCTGCAATGGGACGCTACAGCAGACCGAAAGCGGTTTCAAGAGTTTCGCGCAGAGTGATCTATGCCCTTGTCTTCCAGGGCGATACTGTGGAAATCATGAGATCGGGGTTTTCGCCGCTGCCACACTCAGGCTTCGCGTGGTGATCCCGCGCAAGCCGCGGCTGGCCGACGTCGCCGCGCTCGCGGGTGTGTCGATGGCGACGGCGTCGAAGGCGCTCAACGGGCGCGACGAGGTCGCGGCGGGCACACGCGCGCGCGTCCACGAGGCCGCCGCTCAGCTCTCGTTCGAAGGAAACTCGATCGCCCGAAGCCTCTCGACGGGGCGCATGGGTGCGGTGGGCCTGCTGACATCCGACCTCGAAGGCCGCTTCAGCCTTCCGATCCTCATGGGCGCCGAAGACGCGTTCGGCGCGGAGGAGACGGCGATTCTGCTGAGCGATGCGCGAGGGGACCGTGTGCGTGAGAAGCGCCATATCCGTGCGCTCATTCCGCGCGTCGACGCGCTGCTGGTCGTGGGCAGCCGCACCGATGCGCGTCGATCTCTCGGGGACCTGCCGATGCCCGTCGTGTACGTCTACACGCCGTCCGATGATCCGGCCGACTGCTCGCTGACGCCCGACAACGTCGACGGCGGCCGACTCGCGGCACGCCACCTGCTCATGACGGGGCGCCGGCGCCTGCTCCACATCACCGGCCCGCCCGCCGATGCGGCCGCGACGGACCGGGCGCAGGGAATCGACGAAGTGCTCGCGACCGGTTCGTCCGGTGCGCGACTGTCCCTGCGCACCGAGTACGGCGAGTGGACGGAGCGGTGGGGGCGCTCCGCGACGCAGTTCGCCCTGCGCGACGGCATCGACTTCGATGCGATCCTGTGCGACTCGGACCAGATCGCCCGCGGTGCGCTGGATGCGCTGCTCGTGGCGGGCCGCCGCGTGCCCGAGGATGTCGCACTCATCGGCTACGACAACTGGGAGCTCATCGTCGCCGACACCAGTCCGCCGATCTCGAGCATCGACATGAACCTCGAGGCGATGGGTCAACGCGCCGCGCAGCTGCTCACCGCCGCGATCGCCGGCGTCGATCTTCCCGCCGGGCCGCAGCTGATGCCGTGCCGGGTCGTGGCGAGGGGTTCGACTCTGAGCTGAGCGGATGAGCGCGGTTCCGGCCGCGCTCCCTCACGCGTCAGGACAGCAGAACGGATGCCGCGGTCTCGATGTCGTCGAGTGTCGTCGTCGCGTGCACCGAGAGCCGGATGCGGTCGGGCCCGTGCAGCGTCGTGGTGATGCCGGCATCCGCGAGTCTCCGCCGACGTTCTCCGGCAGAGCCGTCGCCCCATCGCGCCACGACGATGCCGGCGCGATCCGACGCCGCGGCGGGCGAGACGACATCGGCGCCTCCCGCGCGCAAGCGGTCGTCGAGCGCCGTGACGCGCGCGGACACCAGGCGCTCGATCTCGGGCACGCCGACGTCGGTGACGAGCCCCAGAGCCGCCGAGAGCACGTGAGCGGATGCCGGCGAGCCGTTGGTCACGCGCATGTGCTGCGCGCCCGCGGCGAGCGGGTGCCGCCGGCCGTCGTAGCTCGTCGGCCGCTCGACGGCCGTCCAGCCGCTCAGGCGCGGAGCAAGACGTGTGCGGGCGCGCTCGGATACGGCGACGAATCCCGTGCCCCACCCCGCGCGCAGCCACTTCTGCCCGCCCGCGACGACGACGTCGGCGAGATGCCACGGCAGATCGACGACGCCCGCAGCCTGGATCGCGTCGACGATGAGCAGCCGGTCGCCGATCGTTTCGCGCAGACCCGCGAGGTCGGCGCGCCATCCCGTGCGGAAATCGACGGCACTGACGGCGACGGCTGTCGTGCTCGGGCGCAGCGCCGCAGCGACACGTTCGGGTGTCACGGGTGCCGTGAGGCGGGCGCCCGGCATGTCGCGCACGCGCAGGATGCCGAGTTCCTCGGCGCGCCACCAGGGGTAGAGATTCGCGGGGAACTCGCCTCGCGAGACGAGCACCTCGGCCCCGCGCAGCGCGAAAGCCGTGTGGAACAGGCCGAGCGACGTGTTCGGGATGAGCGCGATGTCGTCGGCCGCGAAGCCCGTGAGTCGGGACACTGCGACGCGTGCTGCGGCGTCTTCGGACGCTTCATCGACATCTCCCATGGTCATGCGAGACCAGTACGCGGCAGCGGCCTGCGCCGTGGAGCGCGCGGGCGGGCCCGAACGGGCGAAGTCGAGGTGCCCGGGGCATGGCTCGAACGCGGCCAGGTAGCTCGCGATGGTGGGGGAGGGTTCCGAATCGGGCACGCCGTAAAGATAACAATCTGACAGTGCAGTTGTACATTGCACCGTCATGTTGTTTCATGGTCCGAGTCACTCGACGCAAGGAAGCAAGAGAAAGGGATGGTCCACCCATGGACACCAGGAAGAAGGCCGCCGGGCTGCTCGCCGCAGGCGTGACGGCGGCGTTGCTGCTGACGAGCTGCGCCGGCGGAGGCTCGGCCCCCGAGCAGTCATCCGGCGCCACCGGTGAGGCCCAGCCGGGCGGCACCGTCCACATGCTGCAGAACACCGACTTCTCCTACCTCGACCCCGCTCGCGGCTGGGACGGCGGCGTGAACGCTTTCTATCGCCTGCTCTACCGCGGTCTGACGATGCAGGCCGCCGGAGACGCGGAGGACCCCAACGCGATCGTCGCCGACCTCGCCGAGTCGCTCGGCGAGGCATCCGAGGACGGCCTGACGTGGACCTACACGCTGAAGGACGACCTGGCCTTCGACAACGGCGACCCCATCACCTCGGCCGAGGTCAAGTTCGGCGTCTCCCGCGCGTGGGACCCTCAGATCGGCATCGGCTCGCCGTACCTCAAGAACGTCATCGACGCTCCCGAGGACTACCAGGGCCCGTACGTGTCGGGTGACCTGCCGACGATCGAGACTCCCGACGACAAGACGATCGTCTTCCACCTCAAGGAGCCGTTCCCCGAGTTCGACAACGTGCTCGCACAGGCCAACGCCGCGCCGTTCCCGGTCGGCACGGGCGGCGGCGACGAGTTCATCAACGACGTCATCGCATCGGGTCCGTACACGCTGGAAAGCTACACGCCCGGCAGCACCATCAAGCTCGTGCGCAACGAGCACTGGAACGCCGACACCGACGACGTGCGCAAGGCGTACCCCGACGCGTGGCAGTTCGACATCGGCATCGACCCCGGCACGATCGACGAGCGCATGATCGCCGGCCAGGGTGCTGACGTCAACGCGATCTCGAGCAAGCTCAGCGCCGCCGTGCTTCCGCGCATCCAGACGCCCGAGCTGCAGGAGCGTGCCGTTCCGGCGCCGGCCTATTGCACGACGTACATGTCGCTGAACACCACGAAGGAGCCGTTCACCGACGTCCGCGTCCGCCAGGCGGTCAACTTCGCGCTCGACCGCTCGGCGCTGCAGAACGCTTCGGGCGGCAACCAGCTCGCAGACCCGGCCACGACGATCATTCCGCCGTCGGTCAGCGGACACAAGGAGTTCGACCTGTACCCGGGCGTCGACGGCGCGGGCAACATCGATGAAGCCACGGCGCTCCTGGAAGAGGCCGGCCTCGCCGACGGGTTCGAGTTCACGCTCGACATCCGCACCACCCCGCTCGCTCAGGCGCAGGCTGAGGCCGTGCAAGAGGCGCTGGCGAAGGCCGGCATCACGGTCAAGCTCAACGTCATCGACGCGGCGATCTACTACGAGACCATCGCGACGCCCTCGCAGCAGAACGATGCCGCGATCACCGGCTGGTGCCCCGACTGGGCCTCCAGCGCGAGCACCTTCATCCCGCCGCTGTTCGACGGAGCCATGATCACCGAGAAGGGCAACCAGAACCTCGCGCAGATCGACGATGCGGATGTCAACGCCCGCATCGCCGAGATCCAGGCGATGACCGACGTCGACGCCGCGAAGCAGGCCTGGGGCGAGCTCGACGAGCAGATCATGCAGCTCGCGCCGATCGCACCGCTCGTGTTCGAGAACGCGATCTTCCTGCCCGGCTCGAACATCGCCGGGTACTACCCCAGCACGAGCATGACCGACCTGACGATCATCGGTCTGAAGGATCCCTCGAAGGGCTGAGGATGACCTTCAGTCCGACCAATCTCGAGGTCGAAGCCACGCCGGGCGGCGACCCAGTGCTCGAAGAGTCACTGGAGTCGCCCCCGGCCTCTGGCCGGCGGCTCCTCCGAGGGTTTCTCACCGATATCCGCGCGCTCCTCTCGCTCGGCTACATCGCGCTGATCCTGCTCATGGCGATCTTCGCGCCGCTGATCGTCGCGATCAGCGGCTGGGGGCCGTACGAGTTCGACCAGACAGCCATCGATCCGAACATGGGCGCGATCCCGATCGGTCCGCTCGGCGGCATCAGTGCCGAGCACTGGTTCGGCGTCGAGCCCGGCAGCGGCCGGGACATCTTCGCCCGCATCGTCTACGGTGCACGCGTCTCGATGACGGTTGCGCTCTCGGCGACCCTGCTGACGACCATCCTCGGCACCGTGTTCGGACTGCTCGCGGGTTACTTCGGCGGCTGGGTCGACAACGTCATCTCCCGCGTCATGGAGTTCCTCATGGCGTTCCCCGCGCTCATCTTCATGATCGCGATCCTCTCCGCGCTTCCCGCGGACAACCGTGTGGTGCTCCTCGTCGTGGTCATCTCGCTCTTCGGCTGGCCGTACCTCGCGCGCATCGTGCGATCACAGACGCTGTCGTTGAAAGAGCGCGAGTTCGTCGAATCGGCCCGCGCGTCCGGTGCCGGCGGCGTCGCGATCATCTTCCGCGAGATCCTGCCCAACCTCATGTCGACGATCGTCGTCATGTCGACGCTCGCCGTTCCGGGCTACATCGGAACCGAGGCGGGACTGTCGTTCCTCGGTGTCGGAGTCGTGCCGCCCACGCCGAGCTGGGGCCAGATGATCGCCGCGGCGGCACCGTGGTACGCCGTCGACCCGATGTACTTCATCATCCCGGGCACGTTCCTGTTCCTGCTCGTGCTGTCCTTCACGACGCTCGGTGATCGCATCCGTGCGCTCGTCGGCAACACCGAGGTGCGCGCATGACCCGGATGATCCTCTCCCGTGCAGCCGGCATGGTGCTCGTGCTGTTCCTGGTGACGCTGTTCACCTATGTCATCTTCTTCGTGCTCTCGCCCGACCCCGCGGTGCAGATCTGCGGGAAGAACTGCACCCCCGAGCGCATCGACCAGATCCGGGCGAACCTCGGAATCGACCAGCCCTTCTGGACCCAGTTCCTCGGCTATGTCGGCGGTCTGTTCGCGGGACGCGAGTTCGAAGTGGCCGGAGCGGTCATCTCGTGCCCCGCGCCGTGCCTGGGCTACTCGTTCCAGACCGGCCAGCTCGTCAACGACATGATCGTGCAGCGGCTGCCGATCTCGGCGACGATCGCGATCGGTGCGGCCGTCCTGTGGCTGGTCGGCGGCGTGATCGGGGGCGTGCTCAGCGCGGCCAAGGAGGGCAGGTTCACCGACCGGTTCTTCGCCGCACTGACTCTGGGCGGCATGTCGGTTCCGAACTACGTGCTCGCGCTGCTCCTGCAGTTCGTGCTCGTCGTCGCGCTCGGATGGCTGCCCTTCCCGCAGGCGGTGCCCTTCGCCGCAGATCCGGTGCAGTGGTTCCTCAACTTCCTCATGCCGTGGATCGTGCTCGCGGTCGGCTACGCCGCCGTCTACACGCGCCTCACACGTGCGAACGTCATCGATACGCTGCAGGAGAACTTCGTGCGCACAGCGCGCGCGAAGGGTCTCAGCCCCGCACTCGTGTGGCGACGCCATGCGCTGCGTCCCGCGCTGACCCCGATCGTCACGATCTTCGGCATGGATGTCGCGGGCCTGCTCGGAGGCGCGGTGATCACCGAGAAGGTGTTCGGTCTCAACGGGGTCGGAAAGCTCACGGCCGATTCGATCGCGGCGAACGACCAGCCGGTGATCATGGCGGTCACGCTGCTGTCGGCGTTCTTCGTGATCATCGGCAACTTCGTCGTCGACCTGCTCTACACGGCGATCGATCCGCGTGTCCGAACGGCTGCACGCGCATGACCGGGGGAACGATGCACCAGACGGATGCCGGCGAGCTGCTGCGCGTCGAAGGTCTCACCGTGGAGTTCCGCACGGCCGGGGGCGCTGCGCGCGTCGTCGACTCGCTGGACTTCACCGTTCCCCGCGGGGGAGCCCTCGGGATCGTGGGTGAGTCCGGTTCGGGCAAGTCGATGACGAGCCTGGCGATCATGGGACTGCTTCCCAAGGGCGGCTCGGCGAGCGGCTCGATCCGCTTCGATGGGCAGGAGCTGCTGACGCTCCCGGAACGCGCGATGCGTCGCGTGCGGGGCGATCGGATCGCGATGATCTTCCAGGACCCGTTGTCGTCGCTGAACCCGTACTACACCGTCGGCACGCAGATCGCCGAGGCGTACCGCTCGCACCGCTCCGGGGTGTCGGCCCGGGCGGCGAAGAAGGTCGCGATCGAAGCCATGGAGCGCGTGCACATCCACGACGCCGCGCGGCGCGTCGATCACTACCCGCATCAGTTCTCCGGCGGCATGCGCCAGCGCATCATGATCGCCATGGCGCTCAGCATGGAGCCCGAGCTGATCATCGCCGACGAGCCGACGACGGCGCTCGACGTCACGGTGCAGGCGCAGATCCTGGACCTGCTCGCCGAGATCCGTCGCGACACGGGCGCCGGACTCATCCTCATCACGCACGACCTCGCCGTCGTGAGCGAAGTGACCGACAGCATCGTGGTCATGCGCAACGGCGAGCTCATCGAGCGGGGCGCGGTGGAGACGGTGTTCAGCGATCCTCAGCGCGAGTACACGCGGCGACTGCTGGATGCCGTGCCGCGCATCGACGACGAGATCGGCGAGTTGCGCACCACATCGGCGACGCCGGTCGCGACCCCTGAGGAGGGACAGCGATGACAAGCACGACGCCCCTGTGCCGGGCAACGGCGCTGGTCAAGGAATTCCCCGGTCACTCGGGCCTGTTCTCCCGCTCGCGACCGTTCCGCGCCGTCGACGACGTGTCGCTCGAGGTGCACCGCGGCGAGACCCTCGCGCTCGTCGGCGAATCGGGCTCGGGCAAGTCGACGACGGCGCGGATCGTGGCGCGCCTCATGGAGCCGACGTCGGGCACGATCGAGTTCGAGGGGCGCGATGTCACGCGGCTCACGGGCCGCGCGCTGCACGAATTCCGCAGCGATGTGCAGGTGATCTTCCAGGATCCGTACTCGTCGCTGAACCCGCGGCACACCGTCGAGACTCTCGTGACGGCGCCCTTGCGATACCAGAAGCGCCGGGTTCCGGGCGGTGCCCGCGCCTTCACCCGGGCGCTCATGGAGCGCGTGGGACTCAATCCCGACCACTCCGGCCGATATCCGGCGCAGTTCTCGGGCGGACAGGCCCAGCGCATCGGCATCGCCCGGGCTCTCGCCGTCGGACCGAAACTCGTCATCTGCGACGAAGCGGTGTCGGCGCTCGACGTCTCAGTGCAGGCGCAGGTCATCAACCTGCTGCGGACGCTGCAGCGCGACGAGGGGTTCGGCTACCTCTTCATCGCGCACGACCTCGCCGTCGTGCGTCAGATCGCGACGCGCGTCGCCGTCATGAGTCGCGGGCGCATCGTCGAGCAGGGCGAGCGCGACGAGTTGTTCACGAACCCGCGAGACGAGTACACCCGCACGCTGCTGGCTGCGGTTCCCCGGATCAATCCGGAATGGGATCGCAGACGCCGTGCGGCCGAAGCGGCTCGCCGAGCGGTGTCGCCCCGAACCGAAGGAGCATCGAGCGCGTGACCACGTCCTACCATCTGCCCGGCATCCACGTCACTGAAACAGAGGTCGCGGTACCGCTGGATTGGAGCACCCCCGAGGGTGAGCAGATCACGGTCTTCGTGCGCGAGCTCGTCGACCCGGATCGGGTGAACGACGACCTGCCGCTGCTGACGTATCTGCAGGGCGGGCCGGGTGGCGCCAACCCCCGGCCGCTTCGCCGCGACGGGTGGATCGACGAGGCGCTGCGGACCTATCGGGTCGTGCTCGTCGATCAGCGCGGCACCGGCCGCAGCCATCCGCTCGAGGCGGTCGATGTCGAGGGGATGAGCGCGGAAGCGGGCGCCGATCTGCTCGCGCTCTTCCGCGCCGATTCGATCGTGCGCGATCTCGAGCACGTGCGTGCGACGCGGTACGGCGGGCGACGGTGGGCCACGCTCGGACAGAGCTTCGGCGGCTTCCTGACCCTCACCTACCTCTCGACGGCGCCGCAGGGTCTCACCGCCAGCTACGTATGCGGCGGCATCCCGGGCACCCCGCCGCGCGCCGACGAGGTGTATGCGCGCACGTTCGATCGGGTCGCCGACAAGACGCGCGAGCTGTACCGCCGCTTCCCCGGCGATGCCGCAGTGGTCGCGCAGATCGCCGACCGATTGACCGACGGCGATGTCACGCTGCCCGACGGGGACGCGCTCACAGTGCATCGCTTCCAGTCGCTCGGCACCGACCTCGGCATGAAGCCGGGGCACGAACGCCTCCACTGGCTCATCGAGAAGGCGTTCGCTCGTCCGGGTCGCCTCTCGTCGGGCTTCCTGCAGGACGTCATGACGCTCACCTCCAGCGCGAACAGCGCTCTGTTCTGGACGCTGCAGGAGTCGATCTACGGCGATCCGTCCAGCGGTGCATCCGCATGGTCGGCGCAGCGCGCACGCGAGAGTCGTCCGGAGTTCGGACCGGAACGCCGCCCGCTGCTGTTCACGGGCGAGATGGCCTTCCCCTGGATGTTCGACGAGGTTCGGCTGCTCCGCGGCTTCCGCGACGCCGTGCACGTGCTCGCCGAGCGCACGCGGTGGAGCCCGCTCTACGACGCCGACCGCCTCGCGGCGAACGAGGTCCCCCTCGCCGCGGCGGTCTACTTCGACGACATGTTCGTCGACGCGCACCTGCAGCTGGACACGCTGTCGCGGATCGGTGCATCCCAGTACTGGGTGACCAACGAATTCGAACACGATGGGATCGGATCCGGCCGCACGTTCACGACGCTGCGCGAGATGGTCCGAGACCGAGGAGGAGAGCAGTCATGACCGCCCCCGAAGCGACGACGCGTCCGCCCTACGCCGGAACCCGGTATCCGCGCCTCGCGCAGGTGCCTGCCTTCACGCGCTTCGTCGAGCAGGCATGGGACGACGTCGCCGTCCACCCTGATCTGCCCGACGGCACGGCTGCGGCGGCAGCGGTGCACCGTGCGCGGCTGAGTGCTGCCCTTCCCGGTCAGACGCTGGTCGCCGCGGCCGGCAGCGCGCCCATCCGCAACGACGACGCCGCGTACGGCTTCCGCGCCGACAGCAGCTTCGTGTGGCTCACCGGCTGCCAGGTCGAAGGTGCCGTCCTGGTCATGTGGGCGACCCGCGGCGGGCATGACAGCGTGCTCTACCTGCCTCGCCCCTACCGGCCGGGAGATACCGGCTTCTTCGCGGACGCCGCACACGGCGAGCTCTGGGTCGGCCCGAGTGCGGGTCTGCCGGAGTGGGCTGATGCCCTCGGGATCACCGTCGAGCCGCTCGAAGCGCTCGAACCCCGCCACGCCGGACTGCGCGGTGCGCAGGCGGCGCGGTCGGCGGCCGCGCTCGCCACATCCGTCGGCGCGACCGTCTCCAGCGAGCTCGAGCGCACGCTGTCGCAGCTGCGCATGGTGAAGGACGACTGGGAGATCGGACAGCTGCGTCTGGCTGTGGACGCGACGGTCACCGGCTTCGCCGCGACCGTCGCGGAGGTCCCGCGCGCGATCCGCGACGGGCTCGGCGAGCGCTGGCTGCAGGGGACGTTCGATCGGCATGCGCGCACCTTCGGCAACGGTCCGGGGTATTCGACCATCGTCGGGTCCGGACCGCACGCGCCGATCCTGCACTGGGTGCGCTGCGACGGGCCGATCCTGCCCGACGCCGCACTGCTGCTGGATATGGGCGTCGAAGCGCGTTCGCTCTACACCGCCGACGTCACCCGCACCGTGCCGGCCGGCGGCAGCTTCAGCGCGCCGCAGCGCGCCGTGCACGACCTCGTCGAGAAGGCGCACCGGGCGGGGCTCGACCTCATCCGCCCGGGCACGCCCTATCTCGACTTCCACTTCGCCGCGATGGAGGTCATCGCGCAGGGCCTCCACGACTGGGATCTGCTGCCCGTGTCGGTGGACGAAGCGCTCTCGCCCGATGGCCAGCAGCACCGCCGCTACCTCGCATGCGGAATCGGCCACCACCTCGGTCTCGACGTGCACGACTGCAGTCAGGCGCACTACGAGGACTACATGGGTGCGGACCTGGAGCCGGGTGTCGTCATGACCGTGGAACCGGGTCTGTATTTCCACGCGCACGATCTCACGCTGCCGCCCGAATTGCGGGGGATCGGCGTGCGCCTGGAAGACGATGTGCTCGTCACACCGACCGGTTCCGAGGTGCTCTCCGCAGGACTGCCGATCGACGCCGAGGGCGTCGAACGGTGGACGCGCGCGCAGCTCGGCGCATCGTCGTGACGACGTCGCCGAGCCGCAGCATCCGGGAATTCCCACTCGCCGACGTGACGCTGCTCGAGGGCAGCGTGTTCGTCCGCGCGAGGGACGAGATGCTGCATCTCGCTCGCACGTATCCGATCGACCGTCTCCTCGCGGTGTTCCGGGCCAATGCCGGGCTGGACACCCGTGGTGCCGCCGCACCCGGTGCCTGGGAGGACTTCGGCCACCCCGACGAGCAGCCGTGGAGCGAGCACGACTATCCCGGCCGCGAGGGCGCTCCGACGGCGAACCTGCTGCGCGGACACTACGCCGGTCACTTCCTGTCGATGCTGTCGTTCGCCGCGGCCGGTGAGGGGGACCAGGCGCTGCGAGCGAAGGTCGACGAGATGGTGGCCGGGCTGGCCGAGGTGCAGCAGGCGCTCGCCGCGACCGGCCGGTTCTCGCATCCCGGCTTTCTCGCGGCATACGGCGAATGGCAGTTCTCGCGGCTCGAGCACTTCGCCCCGTATGGCGAGATCTGGGCGCCGTACTACACGTGCCACAAGATCATGGCGGGGCTGCTCGACGCCCACGAACTGACCGGCAGCGGGCAGGCGCTCGAGGTCGTCACGGCGATGGGTCACTGGGTGCACGGCCGGCTCTCGCTGCTCGACGACACGCGCCGCCAGCGCATGTGGTCGCTGTACATCGCGGGCGAGTTCGGGGGGATGAACGAGACGATGGCGCGCTTGAGTGCGGTCGCCGACGAACCGCTCTTCCTCGAGACGGCGCGACTGTTCGACCAGAGCGATGTGCTCGATGCCGGCGCCGCGGGCGAGGACATCCTCGACGGGATGCACGCCAACCAGCACCTGCCGCAGCTCATCGGGTACGTGCACGAGTACGAACTGACCCGCGACCGGCGATACCTCGACGCCGCGATCGGCATGTGGAACCGCGTCGTGCCCGGTCGGATCTACGCGCATGGCGGCACGGGCGAGAGCGAGCTGTGGGGGCCGGCCGACGTGGTCGCCGGTGACATCGGCCATCGCAACGCCGAGACGTGTGCGACCTACAACCTGCTCAAGCTCGCGCGGCTGCTGTTCGCCCACACGCTGGATCCCGCCTACATGGAGTACTACGAGCGCGGCCTCCTCAACCACATCCTGGGTTCGCGCCGCGACGCCCGGTCGGACACGAGTCCGGAAGTCACCTACATGTTCCCCGTGCATCCGGGAGCCCTGCCCGAGTACGACAACATCGGCACGTGCTGCGGCGGGACGGGCCTGGAGAACCATGTGACCCACCAGAGCGCCGTCTTCTTCCGCGGCACGGGCTCCCGGCCGGAGCTGTGGGTCAACCTCTACACGCCCGCCGAGCTCCGGTGGCGCGAGCACGGAGTGACCGTGCGCATGGAGACCGACCTGCCCTTCGCCGGTCGCGTTCGCCTGCGGATGGAGCCGACGGATGCCGCGGGCGTGCCGGTCACGGTGCACGCGCGCATCCCCTCGTGGGTCATCGGCGAGCCGACGGCGCGTATCGCCGGTGAGGAGATCGCGCTCGCTGCGGGCGCCGGCGAGTATGCGACCGTGACGCGAACGTGGGCACCCGGCGACGAACTCGAGCTCGACCTGCCGATGGGACTGCGCGCGGCGGGGACGATCGACGATCCCCGGCTGCAGAACGTGAGCTTCGGGCCGTCGGTGCTCGTCGCGCGATCCGATGCCACGACGCTGCTCGACGTCGCTCTGCACAGCCGGCGAACGCTGCGAGGCACGATCCTGGCCGACGACCCGTCGCCCGCGGCCGCGCTCGAGCGCGATGGCGCGGTGCGCATCGGAGGTCTGCCCTTCACGCCCGTGTGGACCGGAGCCGACGAGCGATACCACATGTACGTCCGCGCCGACGACGAGACGATCGCCTTCGCGGGTGCCGACACGGGCGTCGCAGCCCGACGTCGCGCCGACGGCGGCAGCGTGCTCGACGACGTCTGGGCCGAGCCGGTGCCGACGACTCGACCGGCCTTCCTCGCACGCGTCATGGCCGCCGTCGAGCGGGGCTGCGCCGACGGAGTTCTCGGCGGATCCGAAGCCAAGACGGTGCTGCGCGCGGCCCTCGAGGCCGATCCGTTCGGCCCGGGACCCGAACCCGGCGAGAGCATCGCCGACGTCGAGGCCGCCCGCCGCGAGGTGCAGCTCGCCCTCGGGCGACTGGACGACGCCGCACCGTCGGCGCCCGCGGTCGAGCTGATCGTGCACCCGGATGCCGCGCCATCCGGGTGGCATCTGCAGCGGCCCAGCGTCGAGGTCAAAGTCCAGACCTGGGGCGAGGACGATGCCGATCCGGTCGTCGAGATGCGAATCGATGACGGGCCCTGGTCGCGGTACGACCGACCCGTCGTGCTGGATCGGGAGGGCACGATCCGGGTCGAGGCCCGCGCCGTCGCCTCGGGGCGCACGGGTGTCGCCGTCCGCACGCTCCACATCGACACGGTCGCGCCGGTCACCACCGCGACGGTCGCTCGACTCGGCGCCGCCGTCGAGATCACCTTCACCGCCCGAGATGACATGTCGGGGGTGGAGCGCATCCAGTGGCAAGGCGAGGGCACCTTCATCGCGACATTCCAGGAAGCGTTCGTCCGCGCGCTCGGCGACGAGGAGCAGGTGATCGTCTACACCGCGACCGATCGCGCGGGCAACGAGGAGCCTCGGCGCCGGCTCGTTCTCCCCTCACGGGAATGACGCTGGACTTCCCACCCTCCGGCGTACTAACATTGCAATTGTACCTAGCGGAAAAGGAACGCACATGACCGAACACAAGCCGTGGCACGGTGTCAACCTCGCCACCACGCTCCCCTTCAACTCCGACTTCTCGGTGGACCACGATGCCTATGCGGAGCTCATCCGCTTCACGACCGACAACGGCGTGACCGGCATCATCCCGAACGGGTCGCTCGGCGAGTACCAGACGCTCACCGAAGAGGAGCGTCGCCAGGTCTTCCTGACCGCTGTGGAGGCTGCCCCCGAGGGTGTCGTCGTCATCCCCGGTGTCGGTGCCTACGGGGCGCTGGAGAGCGTGCGCCTGACCGAGCACGCCGCCGAGCACGGCGCTCCCGCCGTCATGCTGCTGCCCCCCAACGCCTACCGCGCGAGCGACGAAGAGGTCATGGACCACTTCCGCCGCGTCGGCGCCGTGGGCCTGCCGATCCTCGCCTACAACAACCCGCTCGACACCAAGGTGGACCTGCGTCCCGACCTGCTCGCGCGCCTCTACGACGAGAACCTCATCGTGTCGGTCAAGGAGTTCTCGGGCGACGTCCGCAACTCGTTCGCGATCCGCGAGCTCGCTCCGGGCCTGGACATCTCGATCGGCACCGACGACGTCGTGTTCGAGCTCGGCATCAACGGCGCCCGCGGCTGGGTCGCCGGCTACCCCAACGCCATCCCGAAGACGACCGTCGAGCTCTACAACCTCTCGACGTCCGACGACCCGCAGGACTGGGTCAAGGCGCGCGAGATCTACCGCGACCTGCACCCGCTGCTGCGCTGGGACTCCAAGTCGCTGTTCGTCCAGGCGATCAAGCTCTCGCAGCAGGTCGCCGGTGTGCTGTCGAACATCACGACACGCCCGCCGCGTCTGGCGCTGCCCGAAGAGATCAACGCGCAGATCATCGCCGACACCGAAGCGGTCCTCGCCAAGGGCTACCGTTGATCCGAATCTGACCCCGAAGGACCATCATGCGTACGCAGCGTGTCTTCCACGCCGTCGACTCGCACACCGAGGGCATGCCCACCCGCGTCATCGTGGGCGGAGTGGGCATGCTCCCCGGGGCGACGATGGAGGAGCGCCGTCAGCGCTTCATGGCCGAGAACGACGACATCCGCACGTTCCTCATGAACGAGCCGCGGGGTCACTCCGCCATGAGCGGGGCGATCCTGCAGCCGCCGACGCGCCCTGACGCGGACTGGGGCGTGCTCTACATCGAGGTGTCGGGCTGCCTGCCCATGTGCGGGCACGGCACGATCGGCGTCGCGACGGTCCTGGTCGAGACGGGCATGGTCCCCGTCGTCGAGCCCGTCACGACGATCCGGCTCGACACCCCCGCGGGCCTCGTCGTCGCCGACGTCGCGGTCAAGGACGGGCACGCCGAGCGCGTGACGATCCGCAACGTCCCGTCGTTCGTCGTCGGGCTGGACCAGACCGTCGAGGTGCCCGGGCTCGGCACCGTGACGTACGACCTCGCGTTCGGCGGCAACTTCTACGCGATCGTCACGCTCGACAGCATCGGCCTGCCCTTCGAGCGCGCGCGCAAGGACGACCTGCTGCGTGCGGGCCTGGCGATCATGGCCGCCGTCGACGAGACGAACATGCCGGTGCATCCCGTCGATCCGACGATCCGCGGATGCCACCATGTCTATCTCGAGGCACCGGGTTCGACGGCGCAGCACTCGCGCCACGCCATGGCCATCCACCCGGGGTGGTTCGACCGGTCGCCCTGCGGCACCGGCACGAGCGCGCGCATGGCGCAGCTGCACGCCCGGGGGCTGCTGCCGCTGCACACCGACTTCATCAACGAGTCGTTCATCGGAACCTCGTTCACCGGCCGCCTCGTCGAGGAGGCCTCGGTCGCCGGCATCCCGGCGGTCATCCCCACGATCACCGGGCGCGCGTGGGTCACGGGCACGGCACAGTACATGCTCGACCCGTCCGATCCGTTCCCGAAGGGGTTCCAGCTGTGAAACTCGTAGATGCCGCCACGATCGATCGCACGCTCACCCGGCGAGACGCCGTCGCCGCGATCGAGGACGCCCTGCGCTCGGGCTGGGACATCGAGAACGACCACGAACGACTCTTCGCGCCGCTCGCCAAGGGCGAGTTCCTGCTCATGCCGTCGCAGTCGACGACGACGGCGGGAGTCAAGGTCGCCACGATCGCGCCCGAGAACACGTCGCTCGGGCTGCCGAAGATCCACGCCTGGTACCTGCTCTTCGACCGCGAGACGCTGCAGCCGATCGCGATGCTCGACGGTACGCGACTGACGACACTGCGCACGCCGGCGGCGACGACCGTCGCGATCGCCCACCTGCTGGCCGCTGCGCCGGGTGGTGCTCCCACCGCGCCCATCCATCTCGCCGTCATCGGCTCGGGGCCGCAGGCGATCGAGCACGTGCGGACGATCGCCGACACGGTGCCGGTCGGTCGCGTCTCGCTCATCGGACGCACCCCCGATCGTGTGGCGGCGGCCGTCGCCGAGCTTCGCGCCGACGGCCTGAACGCGGATGCCGCCGAGCAGGACGCCCTGCGCACGGCCGATGTCATCGTGACGGCGACATCGGCGACGACCCCCGTGGTCGACCTCGGCGATGTGCGTGAGGACGCCGTCGTCGCCGCGATCGGATCCCACGGCACCGAGAACCGCGAGCTCGGCGCCGACCTCGTGCGTGCCGCCGACCTCGTCGTCGAAGCGCGTGGCTCGGCCTTCCGCGAGAACGGCAACCTCGCCGGTGCGCGCAGCGACGAGGAATGGGCGTCGGGGGAGCAGCCGGTCGCCAACCTCGCCGACCTCGTGCGCGGCACTGTGCGCCGCCGGCCCGGTGCGCCCGCCGTCTACACCGGTGTCGGCATGGCGTGGGAAGATCTTGCCGTCGTAGAGAAGATCATGGAAGCTGTCGGCATCCGTGAGCAGCAGGGGTCAGAGGGGACATGAGATGAGCGTTTCCGAGCCCCGCAACGTCGTCCGTCTCAACAAGCAGCCGAGCATCCGCGACACGGTGACCCGTGCGCTGCGCTCGGCGATCATCAGCGGCGAGATGCAGCCGGGCCGCGTGTACTCCGCGCCCAGCCTCGGCGACGAGTTCGGCGTCTCGGCGACCCCCATCCGCGAGGCGATGCTCGACCTCACGCGCGAGGGGCTCGTCGTCGCACTGCCCAACCGGGGCTTCCAAGTGACCGAGGTCTCACCGCGCGATCTGCACGAGGTCACCGAGCTTCGTCTCATGCTCGAACCGCCGGCCATCGAACGGGCGACGCCGTTCGTGCCCGAGTCGGCCTTTCCCGCGCTGCGCGAGCAGTCCGCCGCGATCATCCGGGGCGCCGAATCGGGCGACCTCATCGACTATCTGACGGCCGACAGCGACTTCCACCTCGCGCTGCTGCAGTACGCGGGCAACAGTCGCCTCACCGAGCTCGTCGCCTCGCTGCGCTCGCAGACGCGTCTTTTCGGTCTCTCGGGTCTGCGCGAACAGGGGCACCTCGTCTCGTCGGCACGCGAGCACGACGCCATGCTCGACGCGATCGAGGCGCGCGACGCCGTACGGGCGCGCGAGCTCGTGCACGCGCACATCGAGCACGTCCTCACCGATTGGTCCGGCGACGGGCGCGGCGCGGATCACATCGGCACGGTGCCCGCGTCATGACGGCGGCCACCGCACGCGCTGACGTCCTCGTCGTCGGCGCGGGGATCATCGGCGCCGCCGTCGCCTACTTCGCGGCATCCGCGGGACTGTCGGTCACCGTCGTCGAGCGCGGGTCGATCGCGGCCGGGACGACGAGCCGCTGCGAGGGGAACCTGCTCGTCTCGGACAAAGAGGTCGGCCCCGAGCTCGAGCTGTCGCTCTATTCGCAGACGCTGTGGCGGGGCGAGCTCGCCGAGCACGCCGCGGATTGGGAGTTCGAGTCCAAGGGTGGACTCGTCGTCACCTCCAGCGCACGGGGCAAGACCGCGCTCGATGCCCTGTGCGTTCACCAGCGCGGACTCGGGATCCGCGTCGACGATGTGCCCGACACGGCCGGTCTGCGCGCGATCGAGCCGTATCTCAACCCCGAGATGGTCGGCGGGGCGTTCTATCCCGACGACGCGCAGGTGCAGCCGATCCTCGCGGCGCACCACCTGCTGCGACTCGCCCGCGATCGCGGTGCGCGCCTGCTGACTCACACCGAGGTCACCGGCATCCGTGTCGTGGGGGGTCGAGCCGTCGGCATCGAGACGGCAGCGGGTCGCATCGACGGCGGCGCCGTCGTGATCTGCGCCGGGCCGTGGAGCGGCGAGGTCGCCGCGCTCGCGGGCGTGCAGGTGCCGGTCATGCCGCGACGCGGCTTCGTGCTCGTGACCGAACCGGTGCCCGTCACGGTGTACCACAAGGTCTATTCGGCGTCGTACGTCGAGAACGTCGCGAGCTCCGACGCGGGCCTGCAGGTCTCGGCGGTCGTCGAGGGCACGCCGAGCGGCACGATCCTGATGGGCGCGAGCCGGGAGCGGGTCGGGTTCGACGCGTCGTTCTCGGCCGACGCGGTCGGCCTGGTCGCGCGCGCGGGCACCGAGCTGTTCCCCGTCCTCGCGGACGTGCAGATCATGCGCACCTATTCGGGCTTCCGCCCCTACTGCCCCGATCACCTGCCGATCATCGGCGAGGACGCACGGATGCCGGGACTCTGGCACGCGGCGGGACACGAGGGCGCCGGCATCGGTCTTTCGGTGGGGACGGCGAAGCTGCTCGTGCAGTCGCTGCGCGGTGAGACGACCGACATGTCGCTCGAGCCCTTCCGCCCGCACCGCTTCGATGAGAGGAGCGCGGCATGACCGGGCCCGAGCTCACTTTCGACGGCGTGCCCGTGCCCTTCCGCGAAGGGCAGACCGTGGGTGCCGCCCTCACGGCCGCGGGTATCTCGTCGTGGCGGTCGACCCGCGGTCGCGGCGAGCCGCGCGGGCTCTTCTGCGGTATCGGCGTGTGCTTCGACTGCCTGCTCACGGTCGACGACCGCCGCGCGCAGCGCGCGTGCGTCACACCCGCGTGCGACGGGCAGACCGTCCTGAGCGATGACCCGGCCCGGCCGCTTCCGGGAGCGAACCATGACTGACTCGAGCTTCGATCTCGCCGTCGTCGGGGCGGGGCCGGCCGGACTCTCGGCCGCGGTCTCCGCCGCCGAGCGGGGTCTGCGCGTCGCCCTCGTCGATGCGGGGGAGCAGACGGGCGGCCAGTACTGGCGCCACCCTGATGAGCGGCATCCCGCATCGTTCGAGCTGCCCGAATCGACCGGACACCACCACTGGGCCCACTACACCGCGCTGCGTGAGCGTCTGGGGCGCGCCGTCGCCGACGGTCGCATCACCCATGTCGCGGGGCGTCAGGTCTGGCGCGTCGACCGCGATGAGAGCTTCGTGCTGCGCACGACGGCCGTGGCGGGCACCGACACCGTGCCTCCCGCCGACCGCGCCGTGCGCGCACCGCGGATCGTGCTCGCGACGGGTGCCTACGACCGGCATTTGCCGATCCCGGGCTGGACGATGCCGGGCGTCATGGCGGCCGGCGGGGTGCAGGCGCTCCTGAAGGCGAACCAGGTCGCCGCGGGGCGACGCGCCGTCGTCGCCGGAACCGGGCCGTTCCTGCTCTCGGTCGCCGCCGGACTCGCCGAGGCCGGCGTCGAGGTCGTCGCGGTGTGCGATGCCAATGCGCTCTCGCGCTGGGCGCGTACCCCCTTCCGCGCCGTGCAGGAGCCCGGCAAGCTGCTCGAGGGAGTCGCGTACGCGGCGACGTTCCTCCGCAACCGCATTCCGCTGCGCACCCGCACGGTCGTGACCGCCGTCCGCGGCGAAGGCCGCGTGCGCGAGGCCGTGCTCGCCCGCGTCGACGCGCGCGGCCGCGTGCGCGCCGGCACGGAGCGCACGGTCGCGGCCGACCTCGTCGCGCTCGGCTGGGGATTCACACCGCAGCTCGAACTCGCGGTCGGACTCGGGCTCGCGACCCGCATCGACGTCGACGCGTCGCTCGTCGCCGAAGCCGATGCCGACCAGCGTTCGAGCGTCGACGGCGTCTATCTCGCCGGAGAGGTGACCGGCATCGGCGGGGCCGTGCAGTCGTGCGCCGAGGGCGAGCTCGCCGCGCTCACGGCGGCCGCCGACGCGGGTCGCCCGGACGACCCCCGCACGCGCCGCCGCCTGCGCCGCCGCATCTCGCGCGGTCGTCGCTTCGCCGTGGGGATGCACCGTGCTTCGCCCGTGCCCTCCGACTGGTCGACCTGGCTCGCGGACGACACCCTCGTGTGCCGCTGCGAAGAGGTCGATGCGGCCCAGGTGCGGGCGACCGTCCACTCGCTCGGCGCCGACGATGCCCGTGACGTGCGGGTGACGGCCCGACCGGGCATGGGCATGTGTCAGGGTCGGGTGTGCGGCTTCGCGCTCTCGTGCCTCGTCGGCGCGGAATCGGGCCGCGCCCCGGCCGCCGCCGACCTCGAACATCTCGCCAAGCGCCCCGTGGGGATCCCCCTGCGGGTCGCCGACCTCGCCGAAATCGCCGACGCAAAGGACTGAATCCATGAACGTTCCCGTCACCGCCCCCGCCGACGTCGACGCCATCGTCGAGCGTGCCGCCGCGGCATCCGCTCTGTGGAAGAACTCCACGATCGCCGAGCGGGTGGGCGCCCTGAACGCCATCGCCGATGCGCTCGACGCACACGCCGACGAGCTCGTGCCCATCGCGCAGCGCGAGACGAATCTCGCCGAGGGGCGCCTGCGCGGAGAGCTCAAGCGCACGACGTTCCAGTTGCGCCTGTTCGGCGAGGTGCTCGAAGAGGGCACGTGGCTGGATGCGCGCATCGACCACGCCGACGCCGACTGGCCCATGGGCGCTCCGCGCCCCGACCTTCGCCGGCAGCTCGAGGCCATCGGTCCCGTGCTGATGTTCTCGGCGAGCAACTTCCCGTTCGCGTTCTCGGTCGCCGGCGGCGACACCGCGAGTGCGCTCGCGGCCGGCAACGCCGTCGTCGTCAAGGCGCACCGCGGACACCCCGAGCTCTCGGTCGCGACGACCCGCGTCGTCCGTGACGCGCTCGCCTCGGTCGACGCTCCCGAGGGGCTGTTCGACACCGTCTACGGAACCGAATCCGGCGTGCGGGCGCTCAAGGCGCCGCAGATCCAGGCGGCCGCGTTCACCGGCTCGATCTCGGGCGGACGCGCACTGTTCGACATCGCGGCGTCGCGCGAGCAGCCGATCCCGTTCTTCGGCGAGCTCGGCAGCGTCAACCCGGCCTTCGTGACGCGCTCGGCGGCGGCTTCGCGTGGCGAGACGATCGCGACCGACTTCCTCGCGTCGGTGACCGGGAGTGCGGGTCAGCTGTGCACCAAGCCCGGCGTGCTGCTCGTGCCGTCGGACTCGAACCTCGAGGCTCTCTTCGCCGGTGCGTCGCTGCCGGCGCCGGCAGCGCTGCTGAACCCCGGCATCGCCGACGGATTCCGCACGGCCGTCGAGCAGACCGCGGGCCGTGACGACGTCTCGGTGCTCGTGGGCGCTCCGACCGCCGACGGCGACCCCGCCCCGGTGCTGCTCAAGACGACCGCCGCGGCCCTGCGCGAGGACCCCGAGGGGCTCATCGCCGAGATGTTCGGCCCCGGGGCACTCGTCGCGACGTACGAGGACGAGTCCGAGCTCGTGGAGGTCGCCGCGGTGCTCGACGGGCAGCTCACGGCGACGATCATCGGCGAGGCCGACGACGCCGTCGCGGGCGAGCTGATCCCGATCCTGGCGACGAAGGCCGGTCGTGTGCTGTGGAACCAGTGGCCGACGGGCGTGTCGGTGACGTGGGCGCAGCAGCACGGCGGACCGTACCCCGCGACGACGGCCGTGGGCACGACGTCGGTCGGCGCCGCCGCGATCACGCGGTTCCTGCGCCCCGTGACCTACCAGAACGTGCCCGATGCACTGCTGCCGGCCGCGCTGCAGGACGCCAACCCGCTCGGCATCCCGCGTCGCGTCGACGGGGTATTCGCCCCCGCGTCCTGATCCTTCGCGGGTCGCGGGTCGCGGCTCGGGTCGCCGGGGTCGGTGCGATTCGACTCCGGTCCGGTCCGGTCGGCTCGGCGGGGCTCGGGGCGTGGCTTGGCTTGGCTTGGCTTGGCGTGGCTTGGCGTGGCTCGGCGTGGCTCGCCGACTTGGTGGGGTTGCTTCGGCTCAGCTCGGTCCGGCGCCTCGCCGGCCGGGCCCCGCTGGCGACGGGCGGCATCCCTTCGTTCGCCTGACTCCGTCGCCTCCGGCGAGCGGGCAGGACGTTCCGGGGCGAGCGAGTTTCAGCCGCGCCGGCATCCGTTGTTCGGATGGCGGATGCCGCGACGCCGGCCGCCCACGGCACGGCGAGGAGCGTCCCCGGCGACGCGGGAGGCGAGATGAGCGCCGGTAGGGTGAGCGCGATGGGCGAGAACGAGACCGAACCGGCGCGCCGCGGGCGCGTGGGCGTGCGGGACGTCGCCCGCGCGGCCGGAGTCTCGGCCCAGACCGTCTCCCGCGTGCTGAACGAGCACGCGAGCATCCGGCCGGAGACGCGGGCGCGCGTGCTCGCGGCGATGGCCGAGCTCGGCTACCGGATCAACAACGCCGCCCGCACACTCGGAACGCGCGAGACGCGCACGCTCGGTGTCATCGCGTCGGATGCGACCCTGTACGGGCCGTCGGTCGGCATCGCCGCGCTCGAAGCCGCGGCGCGCGAGGCCGGCCGATGGACGGCGACCGCCTACGCTGACGCTGCCGACCCCGAGTCCGTCGTCTCGGCGGCCGACCGCCTGCTCGCGCAGGGAGTCGACGGGCTCGTCGCACTCGCGCCGCATGCGGCGAGCCTCGCCGCGCTCGAGCACGCCGTCGCGGGAACTCCGCTCGTCGCGCTGCACGCCGGCCGAGGGACCGACAGGCAGCGGGCGGGTATGGCGCTCGCCGTCGAGCACCTCGTCGCGCTCGGCCACCGTCGGATCGCGCGCGTCGCGGGTCCGGCCGACTGGCTCGAGGCCGTCGCGCGTGACGAGGGCGCCGAGCACGCCCTGCGTGCGGCGGGCATCGCGGACGGTCCCCGCTGGAGCGGAGACTGGAGCGCCGCAGCCGGCGCCCGGCTCGCGAACGAGGTCGCCGTCGCCGCACGTGACGGCCGCGGACCGACGGCCGTCGTGGTCGCGAACGACCAGATGGCGCTCGGGCTCGTCGCGGGCCTGCGCGGAGAGGGGGTCGAGGTGCCCCGCGACATCAGCGTGACGGGGTTCGACGACAACCCCGACGCTGCTTTCTACGCTCCCGCGCTCACGACCGTGCGCGTCGACCTGCCCGGCGAGGCCCGCCGCGCCGTCGCGGTCGTGCGGGGCGGGACCGAACCGCCCGTGGCCGCCCCCGTGCTCGTCGTGCGCGACTCGACAGCGCCCCCGCCGCATCCCCTCTCCTGACCGCGAGAATGCAACCGCAGCTCGAGACTGCGGCGTATACCCGCAGTCTCGGCGGCCCGTTGCGGTCTCGCGGTCAGGGCAGAGCGGGCGTCGGCTCGGCTCGGCTCGGCTCGGCTCGGCTCGGCGACGGTCGACGCGGCGCGGGCAGCGGGTGGTCGATCGCGCGTGGTACCGGTAACATCGACGCGAAACCGATGGAGGACATCGTGACGACTTCCGACGCGGCTGCTGCGGGCCGCACCTTCGCCCCCGACGTCGAGGCGGCCATCGCCGCGACCCGCGACGACGTCGCGCGACTGCACGGCGAGCTCGTGCGCTACGGCCTCGTCGTGTGGACGGGCGGGAACATCTCCGGACGCGTGCCCGGCGCCGATCTGTTCGTGATCAAGCCGTCCGGCGTCTCGTACGACGAGCTCACCGCCGACGACATGATCCTCTGCGACCTCGACGGCCTCACCGTCCCCGGTTCGCACGGCAGCCACCGCAGCCCGTCGAGCGACACGGCCGCCCATGCCTACGTCTACCGGCACATGCCCGAGGTCGGGGGAGTCGTGCACACGCACTCCACCTACGCCGTCGCCTGGGCCGCGCGCGGCGAAGAGATCCCGTGCGTCATCACGGGGATGGCCGACGAGTTCGGCGGGCCGATCCCGATCGGCCCGTTCGCGATCATCGGCGACGACTCGATCGGGCGCGGGATCGTCGACACGCTCACGGGTCACCGCAGTCGTGCCGTGCTCATGCAGAACCACGGCCCCTTCACGATCGGCGTCACGGCGCGGGACGCCGTCAAGGCCGCCGTCATGTGCGAAGACGCGGCGCGCACGGTGCACCTGGCGCGCGAAGCCGGCCCGCTGATCCCGATCCCGCAGGAGTCGATCGACCGCCTCTACGAGCGCTACCAGAACGTGTACGGGCAGAGCGGGGACGATCGCCGATGAACGCCATCGCAGCCGGGCGCACGGCGCTCGGGATCGAGCTCGGATCGACGCGCATCAAGGCGTGCCTCGTCGACGCCGACGAGCCGTCGATCGTGCTCGCCACCGGTTCGCACGAGTGGGAGAACCGCTTCGAGGACCGTGTCTGGACCTATTCGCTCGACGACGTCTGGGAGGGAGTCCGCTCGGCCTACGCCGCGCTCGCCGCCGACGTCCGCGAGCGTCATGGCATCCCCCTCGAGCGGATCGGCGCGATGGGCGTGTCGGCGATGATGCACGGCTATCTGGCCTTCGACGAGACCGACGAACTCCTCGTGCCGTTCCGCACCTGGCGCAACACCACGACGGGTCCTGCCGCCGCCGAGCTGACCGATCTGCTCGGCGTCAACATTCCGCTCCGCTGGTCGGTCGCGCACCTGCGACAGGCGGTGCTCGACGCCGAGCCGCACGTCCGGCGCGTGCGATTCCTGACGACGCTCGCCGGCTACGTGCACTGGCGCTTGACCGGCTGCAAGGTGCTGGGCATCGGCGACGCGTCGGGCATGTTCCCCATCGATGCGGCGACCGGCACGTATGACGCCGCTCTCGCCGCTCGCTACGACGGCCTCGGCGGTCCGGCCCCGATCGCCGAGCTGCTTCCCGAAGTGCTCGCAGCGGGCGATTCCGCCGGGCGGCTCACCGCCGAAGGAGCGGCGCTGCTCGACCCGTCGGGTGCCCTCGAGCCCGGCGCCCTGCTCTGCCCGCCCGAGGGCGATGCGGGCACGGGAATGGTCGCGACGAACGCCGTGGCCCCCCGCTCGGGCAACGTGAGCGCCGGCACCAGCATCTTCGCGATGGTCGTGCTCGAGCGTCCGCTCGCGCGGCTGCACCACGAGCTCGACGTCGTCACGACGCCCGCGGGAGACCCCGTCGCGATGGTGCACTGCAACAACGGCGCGAGCGAGCTCGCCGCGTGGGCGGGCCTGTTCGCCCGGTTCGCCGCGGCCGCCGATGCTCCCCTCGAGCTCGACGCCGTGTTCGACGTGCTGTTCCGCGAAGCGATCGACGGGGCAGCCGACGCGGGCGGGATCCTCGCCTACAACCACCTGGCCGGCGAGCCGATCGCCGGTCTCGCCGAGGGCCGACCGCTCGTGGTGCGAACGCCCGACAGCGTCCTCACGCTCGCCAATCTCATGCGCGCCCAGCTTTACGGCGTCTTCGGAACCCTCGCGCTGGGCATGCGCGTGCTCACCGACGAGGGCGTCGCACTCGATCGGATGTTCGCGCACGGGGGCCTGTTCCGCACGGCCGGCGTCGCCCAGCGCTTCCTCGCCGGCGCACTGGCGGCACCCGTCTCGGTCCGCGACACCGCGTCCGAGGGTGGCGCGTGGGGCATCGCGGTGCTCGCCGCCTATGCGCGCACTGCCGCAGCCCACCCCGGCACGCTCCTCGAGCCCGCGGCCTCTGGAGCGGGCACGTCCGACGCCTCTCTTTCCTCGTATCTCGATGACCGCGTCTTCGCGGACGCCGTCGTCGTGACCGCCGACCCCGACCCCGCGGACATCGCCGGGTTCGACGCGTACCTCGAGCGCTACCGCGCCGGGCTCGCCGTCGAGGCCGCTGCCGTCGCCGCTCTCTGACCCCGTTCCGCTCCGCAAATCGCGCGAAGCCGGCCCCGCATCCGGATTCCCGGCTCGCGCGACCTGCGCTCATCGAAGGACATCCTCATGACCCGCACACCCCTTTCCACCTCCCTCGACGGCTACGAAGTGTGGTTCGTCACGGGCAGCCAGGGCCTCTATGGCGACGAGACGCTGCGTCAGGTCGCGTCGCAGTCGCAGGCCGTCGTGGAGGGTCTGGCGGACCTTCCCGTCACCGTCGTGTGGAAGCCCGTGCTGACCGACGCCGACAGCATCCGCCGCCTCGCGCTCGAGGCCAACGCCCGCGACGACGTCATCGGCATCATCGCCTGGATGCACACGTTCAGCCCCGCCAAGATGTGGATCGCGGGACTCGATGCGCTGCGCAAGCCGCTTCTGCACCTGCACACGCAGGCGAACGTCGAACTGCCGTGGTCCGAGATCGACTTCGACTTCATGAACCTCAACCAGGCAGCGCACGGCGACCGCGAATTCGGGTACATCCAGACGCGCCTGGGCGTCGCCCGCAAGACCGTCGTCGGTCACGTGACGAACCCCGCCGTGCGTCAGCAGATCGAGGATTGGCAGCGCGCGGCGGCCGGGTGGGCGGCATCCCGCACGCTCAAGCTCGCGCGGTTCGGCGACAACATGCGCTACGTCGGCGTCAGCGAGGGCGACAAGACCGAGGCCGAGCTGCGCTTCGGCGTGCAGGTCAACACGTGGGGCGTCAACGAACTCGCCGAGGCGGTCGGGCAGGTGACGGATGCCGCGATCGACGACCTCGTCGCGGTGTACCTCGACGAATACGACGTCACGGGGGAGCTGCGGCCCGGCGCTGAGCGCCACCAGTCGCTCCGTGACGGCGCGGCGATCGAGCTCGGCCTGCGCTCGTTCCTCGAGGAGGGCGGCTTCGGTGCCTTCACGACGTCGTTCGAAGATCTCGGCGCCCTGAAGCAGCTGCCGGGCCTGGCGGTTCAGCGGCTCATGGCCGAGGGGTACGGCTTCGGTGCGGAGGGCGACTGGAAGACGGCGATCCTCGTGCGCGTCGCGAACGTCATGGGTGCGGGCCTGCCGGGCGGGGCCAGCCTCATGGAGGACTACACGTACGACCTCGTCGCCGGTGAGGAGAAGATCCTCGGCGCGCACATGCTCGAGGTGTCGCCCTCGCTCACGAACGCGCGGCCGCGTCTCGAGGTGCATCCGCTCGGGATCGGCGGCAAGGACGACCCCGTCCGGCTCGTCTTCACCGCCGATCCGGGGGCGGCCCTCGTCGTCGCGATGAGCGACATGCGTGACCGGTTCCGCCTCGTCGCCAACGTCGTCGAGAACGTCGAGGCGCCCGACCTGCCGAATCTCCCGGTCGGTCGCGCCGTGTGGAAGCCCGCACCCGACTTCGCCACGTCGGCGGCCTGCTGGCTGACGGCGGGCGCCGCGCACCATACTGTGATGACGACCGCCGTCGGCGTCGAGGTGTTCCGTGACTTCGCGGAGATCGCCGCCACCGAGCTCGTCGTCATCGACGAAGACACCACGGTCCGCGGGTTCCAGCGCGAGCTGCGGTGGAACCAGGCGTATTACCGACTCGCTCAGGGAATCTGATCCATGGCACGAACCGCGACCTCCGGCACTCAGCACGCGCTGCGCGCCGGCGACTACGAAGCCGTCGTGGCGAGCGTCGGCGCGACGCTGCGTTCGCTGACCTACCGGGGGCGAGATCTCGTCGTGCCCTTCGGCGCCGATGACGTGCGTCCCTCGTACCGCGGGGCGACCCTCGCGCCGTGGCCGAACCGCGTCGTCGACGGCGCGTACTCCTTCGGCGGGCGGGACTTCCGCCTGCCGCTCACCGAGCCCGCGCGCGGCCACGCGCTGCACGGCCTGGCCGCGTGGCTCGACTTCGAGGCGATCGACAAGGGCCCCGACCATGTGACGCTCGCCGCCGCGATCCAGCCGCAGACCGCGTACCCGTGGCGCATCATCGTCTTCACGACCTATTCGCTCGGGCCCGACGGTCTGACGCAGACCGTGACGGCGCGCAACGAGTCGAGTGAGCCGGCCCCGTGGGGCGTCGGACCGCACCCGTATCTCGTCGCCGGAGAGGGCACGGTCGACGACTGGACCCTCGAGCTCCCCGCCGGCGAGGTGCTCGAGGTGACGGCCGACAGGCTCGCGCCGACCCGGGTCGTCGCGGTCGACGCCGATCCCGAGCGGTTCGACTTCCGCAGCGCGCGCCGCGTCGGCTCCGTCGAGCTCGACCACGCCTACACGGGCCTTCTCCGCGGCGAGGACGGCGACGTGACGGTACGGGTGACGGATGCCGCCGGCTCAGGCGTCGCGATGTCGTGGGGCGCCGCGTGCCCGTGGGTGCAGGTCCACACCGCCGACAAGCCCGAACCCGCACTGAGCCGCCTGGGTCTCGCGGTCGAGCCGATGACGTGCGCGCCCGACGCCTTCAACGCCGACCGCTATCGGCATGACTCGGGGCTCATCGCGCTCGAGCCGGGAGCGGAGGCCGAGGCCGGCTGGCGCATCTGCGCGATCGGCTGAGGCGTCGCGAAACGAGGACGCCCGTCGGGATGCGTGGCATCCTGACGGGCGTCTTGCGCACTCATTCACCGGATGCTGCGAAACCCCCGAGTACTCTCCAGGGTCCCGCGCATGCTCGGCGACGGCGCAGTGTGGTCAGGGAATCAGTCCCTGAGGTCTTCTTTGATCTCGTTGCGGGTCTTCACCGAGTCCCGTTCGGCTTCGGCACGCTTCACCTCGGCGTCGGCCTTCATCTCGTCGGCTTTGTCTCCGATGCGGTCCGTGGTGTCCTCCCACGTGTCCTTGATCTTGTCGCCGACAGCATCGGCCGTATCCTTCGCGTCATCCAGGAATCCCATGGTCCTGCTCCTTCCGTGGTTTCGCGTGACATCGACGTTACGGGGACCGCCGCGAAACTCAGCGGGGGTTGCGTTCGCGCGTGCAGATTGCTACCGACGCGCGTGTCGCCGGTGGCAGAATCGTGCCATGCGATTCGAGACGACGCTGTTCTTGAGCGGCAACAACACCGGGATCGAGGTCCCACCGGAACTCATCGACGAGCTCGGCGCCGGCAAGCGGCCGCCCGTCGACGTCACGGTGAACGGGTTCGCGTACCGCAGCACGGTCGCTGTGATGGGTGGCAAGTACCTCATCCCGTTCAGCTCGGACAAGCGTGCCGCGACGGGGCTGAATGGCGGCGACCCCATCACCGTCGAGATCACCCTCGACACGGCGCCGCGCGAGGTCGACGTGCCCGATGATCTGGCGGCCGCGCTCGCCGACGCCGACGTGCGGGCGGCGTTCGACCGGCTGGCGCCGAGCGCACGCAAAGCGCACGTGACGAACGTCGAGGGCGCGAAGGCCGCCGACACCCGCGCGAGACGCATCGCGGCGATCGTCGCCAAGCTCTCGGGCTGACTCGCGGCATCCGACTCTCGCATGTCGCCCCGGACGATAGCCTCGTGGGGGGAGGTGCTGTGAGCAAGACCACGGACGCGATCGCCGAGGGCGTGTCCATCGCGTTCGCCGCAGCCAGACTGGTGGTGCGCAACCACATCCTCGTCGAGACGATCGCGCACGGCGCCCCCTTCGACGTCGAGCGCTTCGCTCCCGTCGCGCGTGATGCCCTGCTCTCGCTCGCGACCGAGCAGGAGGCCGCGGCAGACCTCGCGAAGCAGCAGCGCCGCCGCGCGTGGGGCAAGTTCACCGACCCCGACGGAACGCACGACTACCGTGACCGGGATACCCGCAACCTCCGCAAGCGCCACAAGCAGTACGTCGGTGTCGCGAAAGAGCTGCGCCAGCGGGCCGACGATCCCGATGCCGTCCGGTCGCTGGTCGAAGCATCGAGGGATGCCGCGTGGGGAGACGTCGAGGCGAATCTGCAGCGCCGCCTCACGGTCGAGGGCATGCGGCCCGACCTCGACCCCGATTACGAGCGCATGCGCGCCGCCCGGATGCAGTCCCTGCGCCTCATCGATCTGCCGCGTCTCGCCGCGCATCGGCGTCGTTCCGCCGACCCGCAGGACTCCGACGCGGAGGAGTGACGTCGATTCGCGACGAACGCGAGCGTGGGGTATTCTGGACGCTGGCCCGAGCGCAAGCGCGGGCCATGCGCCTCTAGCTCAATGGATAGAGCATCTGACTACGGATCAGAAGGTTGGGGGTTCGAGTCCCTCGAGGCGCGCGTACTGTGTTGAGACAGTCATGATCGAAAGCCCGCGAGCAATCGCGGGCTTTCGTGTCTCCGCTGTCGGCCGGCTCACGCGGTCACGTCGTCCCAGCCCTCCTGCGCGGTGTCGCACGTCTCGCGGAACACGAACTGCGACGGCAGCTTGCGTTGAGAGCTCGACCAGTCGATCGCGGGGCGCCGCTGCTCGGGCGGCAGATAGCCCAGTCGGTAGACGGCCATGAGCTCGAGGTCGTCGGGAACCCGCAGCAGATCGACGATCTCCTGCCACCGCCCCGGTGCTTCCATCGGGAACGAGATGAACTGGATCCCCATCCCGAGCTCCACCGTCGTGAGCCAGACGTTCTCCATCGCGGCGCCCATGCTGAAGACCGAGTAGAACGACGACAGCTCGCCCGGCCGGTACTCGCTGCGATCGAGCATGACGGCCAGAAGCAGTGGAGATCCGGCGACCAGCCTGCGGTTCTCGGCCCCGAGGGTCTTCGGCACGCCGAGAGCGTTCATGAGCTTCTGGCCACGCGACGTGAACACCTGGCCCGTGAAGGGCCGCAGCGGTGCCGGGAGCTTGTCGAACAGCATCCCGCTGCGCTCGTGCTCCATCTCGGCCTCGCTGAAGCGGAAGTACGGCTTGTCGCGCTCGAAGAACGTGCCGTTCGACATCACCTCGGTCATGCTCTCGCCCGAGATGCGCGCGATCGTCTCGATCGTGTCGCGGTGCTCGATGACGATGAAGCGCCACGGCTGACTGTTCAGCTGCGACGGGGCACGGCTCGCCGCCTCGAGCAGCAGGCGCTGATGCGCCGGCGACACCGGGTCAGGAAGGAACGGACCGTTCGTCGTCTTGCGACGGCGGATGACATCCAAGAACTCCATGGGACTCCTCACGCTGATCGGATGACGGCGGCGATCACGAACGGCGCTGCGGTCAGCGCGAGGATCGGATGCCGCCGCGTGTGTGTTCCGGCGAAGGGGATCGCCGCGAGGGGCCCGACCGCGGGAGCGAGCGCCAACGCCGCTCGACGACTCCGATCCCGCGGGCGCCCCCACCACGCCGAGCTCACCGCAGCCGCGGTCAGCGCGGACGTGGCGATGTAGAGCGCGTGGTGCACCCAGCGCGCGCGACGCGTGTCGACCCACCCGAGGGCGACCGTGAGCCCCAGCGCGCAGTTGGCGGCGTAGCATCCCGCCGTCCAGCCGAAGATGCCGGTCGTGCGTCGACGCGGGGTCGCAGCGAGCACGGAGGATCGCGTGTTCAGAAGACCGGCAGGCCGCCGGTCACGCCGACGACCGTCCCGCTGACGTAGCTCGCCTCGGCGGGGGAGGCGAGGAAGACATACGCGCCGGCCAGTTCCGCGGGCTGGCCGATGCGGCCGAGCGGAGTGTCCTTGCCCATGTTCGCGACGGCGGCGGGTTCCTTCGTCGCCGGCTGCAGCGGGGTCCAGACGGGGCCGGGGGCGACGGCGTTGACGCGGATCCCGTCGGGTCCGAGCTCGCGCGCGAGATTCACGGTGAGGTTGTTGATCGCCGCCTTCGTCGCGGCGTAGTCGATCATCGTGACCGACGGATCGTACGCCTGCACGGAACTCGTGTTGATGATGCAGTCGCCGCGGTCGAGGTGCTCCAGCGCCGCCTGGCTGACCCACAGCGTCGCGTACAGGTTGGTCTCGACGGCACGGTGCAGGTCTTCGGCCGCGAGCCCCTTCAAACCCTCTTCGCCGCGCGCCCAGTGGAACCCGGCATTGTTGGCGACGATGTTGAGTCCGCCGAGTTCCTCCGCGGCACGGGTCACGACGTCGCGGCAGGTCTGTTCGTCGCGCAGGTCTCCCGGCAGCAGCACGGCCGTGCGGCCGGCCTTCTCTATCCAGTGCGCCACGTCACGCGCGTCCTCTTCCTCCTCGGGCAGGTAGCTGATCGCGACATCGGCGCCCTCCCGCGCGAACGCGATCGCGACGGCCCGGCCGATCCCCGAGTCCCCGCCCGTGATGAACGCCTTCAGCCCGTCGAGGCGTCCGCGGCCCTGCCAGGACTCCTCGCCGTGGTCGGGACGGGGATGCATAGGCGCGGTCAGGCCGGGAGGGGACTGCTGCTGCTCGGGCATGCCTCCTTCGTCATCGGCGAGCGACTGGGCGTGCTTGGCGACGGGTGCTTCGGGCATGGTGGGCTCCTTCACTCGCGGGATTCGACCCTCAGAGTAAGGAGCGCGCCGCGGCGATGTCTGCCCCCTATCGACCAGGGGTGATGGATGCTACGCCCCGGTGTCGCGGCTCAGACGAGAGGTTCGGGAGCCGGTGCCGGCATCGAGAAGTCCCCGGCGTCGAGCCGCAGCTTCGCGATCGACTGTGTCAGCGGCGGGATCACCTCTTCGCAGACCTGCGCGAAGACCTGCTCGTTGAGCGCGGCCGTGGCAGCCTCCGTGATCTCGTACCCTGCCGGCGTGATGGTCAGCAGCGCGGCTCGACCGTCGCGGGGGTGGGGATCGCGGCGCACGAGCCCGTCGCGTTCCAGCCGGGCGACCGTGTTGGTCACGCTCGCGGGGTGCACCTGGAGTCGGGCTGTCGCGCTGGCCATCGGCATCGTGCCTTCTTTGCTGAACGCCAGCAGTCGCAGCATCTCGAACCGGGCGAAGGACAGCGAGAACGGCCGCAGGGTCTTCTCGACCTCGGCGAGCATCAGCTGGTGCGCGCGCATGACCGATGTCACGGCCGCCATACCGTCCGCCGCTTCGCCCCAGCCGTGCGCGATCCACTGACGCCGGGCTTCGGCGATGGGGTCGACGTGCAGCGGCTTGGGGGGCAAGAGGGGCTCCTTCCTGGCATCCACCGTATCGCCGGGGGCGCGTCGATCCGTCGATCGCGATCTTTTGATTGCAGATTAGATAGTTGAATGTCATAGTACTTCTATGACGCGAGAACTCACCCACTTCATCGGCGGCGCTCGCGTCGCCGGCACATCCGGCCGCTTCGGCGACGTCTTCGACCCGAGCACCGGCGAGGTGCAGGCCCGCGTTCCGCTGGCGAGCACGGCCGAAGTGCAGGCGGCGATCGGCAACGCCGAAGCGGCGCAGGTCGAGTGGGCGGCGCAGAACCCGCAGAAGCGGGCGCGCGTGCTGCTGAAGTTCCTCGACCTCGTCGCGAAGGACACGCCGACCCTCGCGCGGATGCTGTCGAGCGAGCACGGCAAGACCGTGCCCGATGCGATCGGAGACATCCAGCGCGGTGTCGAGGTCGTCGAGTTCGCTGCCGGAGCGCCCCACCTGCTGAAGGGGGAGTACTCCAGCGGTGCCGGCACCGGGATCGACGTGTACTCGATGCGCCAGCCGCTCGGCGTCGTCGCGGGGATCACGCCGTTCAACTTTCCCGCCATGATCCCGCTGTGGAAGGCCGGACCGGCGCTGGCCGCGGGCAACGCGTTCATCCTGAAGCCGAGCGAGCGCGACCCCTCGGTTCCCCTGCGCCTGGCCGAACTCTTCCTCGAGGCCGGGCTCCCCGAAGGCGTGCTCAACGTCGTCAACGGCGACAAGGAGGCCGTCGACGCGATCCTGCACGATGACCGCGTCAAGGCCGTCGGGTTCGTCGGCTCGACCCCCATCGCGCAGTACATCTACGAGACCGCCGCCGCCAACGGCAAGCGCGCGCAGTGCTTCGGCGGCGCGAAGAACCACATGATCGTCATGCCGGATGCCGACCTCGATCAGGTCGCCGATGCGCTCATCGGCGCCGGCTATGGGTCTGCGGGCGAGCGCTGCATGGCGATCTCGGTCGCCGTGCCGGTGGGCAAGCAGACCGGCGACGCGCTCGCCGCGAAGCTCGCCGAGCGCGTGGCGACCCTGAAGGTCGGCCCCGCCCTCGACGAGAGCAACGACTACGGTCCGCTCGTGACGGCCGAGGCCAAGCAGCGCGTCGAGCACTACATCCAGGTCGGCGTGGACGAGGGGGCGACCCTGCTGGCCGATGGCCGCGGCTACGAGGTCCCCGGCTACGAGAACGGCTTCTACCTCGGCCCGACCCTGTTCGACCACGTCGAGCCCGAGCATACGATCTACCGGGAAGAGATCTTCGGGCCCGTGCTGATCATCGTGCGCGCCGACGACTACGAACAGGCCCTGAGCCTTCCGTCGACGCACGAGTACGGCAACGGCGTCTCGATCTTCACCCGCGACGGGGATGCCGCCCGCGACTTCGCCGCCCGCGTCGACACCGGGATGGTGGGGGTCAACGTGCCCATCCCCGTGCCGATCGCATACCACACGTTCGGCGGCTGGAAGAAGTCCGGATTCGGCGACCTCAACCAGCACGGTCCCGACGCGTTCCGGTTCTACACCAAGACCAAGACCGTGACGAGCCGCTGGCTGTCGCACGATCTCAAGGAAGGCGCGAGCTTCGTCATCCCGACGATGCACTGATCATGAGCGCGGGAATGACAGAGGAGCGCGCCGCCCTCGTCGAGGCGGTCCGCGATTTCGCCGAGGCAGCGCTCGCCCCGCACGCGGGCACGTGGGATGCGGACAAGCATTTCCCGATCGACACCTTGCACCAGGCCGGTCAGATGGGTCTGGGCGGCATCTATGCGCGCGAGGAGTTCGGCGGGTCGGGCCTGTCCCGTCAGGATGCGCTGGCGATCTTCGAAGAGCTCGCCAAGGGCGACACGACGATCGCGGCCTACATCTCGATCCACAACATGGTCGTGTGGATGATCGACACCTTCGGTGACGCCGAGCAGCGGGCGCGGTGGATCCCGAAGCTCGCGACGATGGAGGATCTCGGCAGCTACTGCCTCACCGAGCCGGGCGCGGGCTCGGATGCGGCGGCGATCACGACGAGCGCGCGGCGCGAGGGCGACGAGTACGTCATCAACGGCGTGAAGCAGTTCATCTCGGGCGCGGGTTCGTCGGCCGTCTACATCGTGATGGCCCGCACGAACGGCCCGGGCTCCCGCGGCATCAGCGCCATCGTCGTTCCCGCCGATACGCCGGGGCTGTCGTTCGGCCCGAACGAGAAGAAGATGGGCTGGAACGCCCAGCCGACCCGCCAGGTGATCCTCGAGGACGTGCGCGTGCCGGTGGCGAACCGGCTCGGCGACGAGGGCGACGGATTCGGCATCGCCATGAAGGGCCTCAACGGCGGCCGTGTCAACATCGGCGCCTGCTCGCTCGGCGGCGCCCAGTGGGCCCTCGACCGTGCCGTCTCGTATGTCCAGGACCGGCACGTCTTCGGGCTGCCGCTCACGGCGAACCAGACCATCGTCTTCCGGCTCGCCGAGATGGAGACGGATCTGCAGGCCGCACGAGCGCTGCTCGAGCGGGCCGCCGAGAAGATGGATGCCGCTGCCCCCGACGTCGCCGTCGCGTGTGCGCTCGCGAAGCGTTTCGCGACGGATGCCGCCTTCGATGTCGCCAACGCCGCGCTGCAGCTGCACGGCGGCTACGGTTATCTGCACGAATACGGCATCGAGAGGGTCGTGCGTGATCTGCGCGTGCATCAGATCCTCGAGGGAACGAACGAGATCATGCAGCTGATCGTCGGTCGCGCAGTGATCGAGCAAGGCCGATGACCGGCGACGAAGGGAACCCCATGAGCACCATCGCATTCATCGGACTCGGCCACATGGGCGGACCCATGGCGGCGAACCTCGTCAGAGCAGGGCACCGTGTGCTCGGCTTCGACCTCGTCGCCGAGATCCGCGATGCCGCCGCCGCCTCGGGAGTCGAGCTCGTGGCCGCCGGCACCGAGGCCGCCGCAGCGGCGGACATCGTGATCACGATGCTTCCCGCCGGCCGACACGTCCTGGCCGCGTACGGCACCGCGGACGAGCCCGGGCTGCTCGCCGCGGCGCGCCCCGGCACGCTCTTCATCGACTCGTCCACGATCGCCGTCGACGAAGCGCGTCTGGCCGCCGAAGCCGCGATCGCCGCCGGTCACCGCGCGCTCGACGCCCCCGTCTCGGGCGGCGTCGTCGGGGCAGAGAACGCGACACTCGCCTTCATGGTCGGTGGCAGCGACGCCGACTTCGCCGAGGCGCTGCCCGTGCTCGAGGCGATGGGCAAGCGAATCGTGCACTGCGGAGGCTCCGGCCTCGGGCAGGCCGCCAAAGTCTGCAACAACATGATCCTCGGCATCTCGCAGATCGCCGTTGCCGAGGCGTTCGTCATCGGTGAACGGCTGGGACTGTCGCATCAGGCGCTCTACGACGTGGCATCCAACGCGTCGGGTCAGTGCTGGGCGCTCACGACGAACTGCCCCGTGCCGGGCCCGGTGCCGACCAGCCCCGCCAATCGGGACTACCAGCCGGGTTTCGCAGGGACCCTCATGGCGAAGGATCTGTCGCTGGCCGGTCAGGCGATCGACCTCACCGGAGTCGACGCGCGGCTCGGCTCGCTCGCGCGGGACATCTACGTCGCCTTCGCCGAGGGCGACGGAGCGAATCAGGATTTCTCGGGGATCATCAACACGATCCGCGAGCACAGCGCGGCAGCATCCGTCGCCGCGGACTGACGCCCGCGCGACAGGTTCGACTTCCCTCGGGGGCTGGGCTATGGTCGGCCGGAATACCCACCAGCTGTCACAAGGGAAGTGAGTATCCGATGGCAACGAAAGAGAACGGCAAGAAGGCGGCGCAGCTGTCGCTGAAGGAGAAGCGGGCGCTCAAGCGCGAGAAGTCGCAGGAAGACGTTGTCCGCACGCGCAAGCGCTGATCGTCGGCTCGCTCTCGCGGTCGCCCGTCATGCGCGACCGCGAGAGCGATCGGCGGTCAGCCGTGGGGGACGGCCGCGATGATCTTGACGGCGATGTTCACGCCGTTCGGGGCGCGATAGGTCAGGCGGTCTCCGGGGTGGGAGCCGACGATGGCCTGCCCCAGGGGCGATTCGGGCGAGTACACGGCCATGTCGCCGACCGGGCCCAGCAGTGCGCGGGCGCCGAGCAGGAACGTCTCCTGCGAGTTGTCGGATTCGAATTCGACCGTGACACGCATGCCCGGCTCGACGAGTCCGTCATCGGCCATCGATCCGACCTGCGCGCGGCGGATGAGGCCGCGCAGTTCGACGATGCGAGCCGACGAGACGTCGTCGGCGACGTCGCTCTTGGTGAGATCGTCCAGTTCCTGCTGCAACTGATTCAGGGCATCCTGCGTCAGCCAGATCGGCTCTTCTGCAACAGACACGGCAACCTCCACGAAGTGAACGGATGAAGTTTCGATCCTACCGCCGTTGGCCCCGAAACACCCCTTCCGTGACGCGACGACGTAGCCTGGTGATGTGAGCGCATACGTCTCGGCGTTCGAGTTGTTCTCCATCGGAGTAGGCCCCTCGAGCTCCCACACGGTTGGTCCCATGCGGGCGGCCCTCGATTTCGCGACCCGTCTTCGCGAGCTCGGACTTCTCGGCGACGTCGCGCGCATCACGTGCACGCTGTACGGGTCGCTGGGGGCGACGGGGATCGGTCACGGCACGCCCGACGCGATCGTCGCGGGCCTGCAGGGACTCGAACCCGAGACGGTGGATCCGGATGCCGTGCGGTCGGCCTGGAGCGATTGGCCGGACGGCGCCGATCTCGTGCTCGCGGGGGAGCGCTGCGTGCCGTTCGCGAAGCGCGACGTCGTCTTCGCGCCGCGCACGCGCCTGCCGGGACACCCGAACGCCATGTCGCTCGAGGCGTGGTCTCGCTCGACGGCAGGGCCGATCACGGCGGCGGGAGCGGTCTTCCGCGAGACGGGGGCGGCGATGCTGCCCCCCGCGCCGGTATCCGACGAGGGCCTCGTGCTGCGCGAGACGTACTACTCCGTCGGGGGCGGGTTCATCCGCCGCGACGGCGAGCCGCCGCGCGTGCAGGCTCACGCGTATCCGCTCGACTTCGCCAGCGCCGACGAGCTTCTCGCCCTGTGCGACGAGCGCGGCATCACGATCGCCGAAGCGGCGCGCATCAATGAGCAGGCGCTGCGCAGCGACACCGAGATCGCGGCGAAGCTCGACGGCATCTGGGACGCCATGGCCGGGTGCGTCGGAGCCGGGCTGAACGCCGACGGTGTGCTCCCCGGCATCCTGCAGGTCAAGCGGCGTGCGGCCTCGATCCGCGCGCAACTCGACGAAGCCGAGTCCTCGGGCCACCGTGAGCTTCCCGGTGAATGGCTCGGCGCGTTCGCGCTCGCCGTCAATGAAGAGAACGCCGCGGGCGGGCGCGTGGTCACGGCGCCGACGAACGGCGCCGCGGGGATCGTGCCCGCTGTCGCGATGTACTGGTGGCGCTTCCTCGCGGACTCGGGCCTCGGCGCCGGCAATGCCGTCACCCCTTACGGCGAGCTCGTCGGCAGTGCCCTGATGGGGTTCCACCCGCCCGTGCCCGAGCTCGTCGAAGGCTCGCCGGCCGCGCTCGCCGAGGCGAACCGGCGGCGCGGCATCCGTCGGTTCCTGCTGACGGCCACGGCGCTGGGCTCGCTGTTCAAAGCGAACGCGTCGATCTCGGGGGCCGAAGGCGGATGCCAGGCCGAAGTCGGCTCCGCATGCGCCATGGCGGCGGGAGGCTTGACGGCGGTCATGGGCGGCACGAATCGGCAGATCGAGAACGCCGCCGAGATCGCCATGGAGCATCACCTCGGTCTCACGTGCGACCCCGTCGGCGGGCTCGTGCAGATCCCCTGCATCGAGCGCAATGCGATCGCCGCGTCGACCGCCGTCACGGCGGCCCGGCTCGCGCTGCGCGGCGACGGCTCGCACTTCGTCTCGCTCGACACCGTCGTCGAGACGATGCGTCAGACCGGCATCGACATGTCGACGAAGTACAAAGAAACGAGCGAAGGCGGCCTCGCGGTCAACGTCATCGAATGCTGATCCCGCTCCAGGGGATCTCCGGCCTAGGATCGAACGCACCCCCTGGATCGTGAGCAAGGATGCCGATGTCCCGAGATCGCCTCGCGCCCGCGAGCGAGCCCACCCGGCGCCTCGCGCCGCTGTCCGGTCGCGTGTGGTTCACGGTGGTCCTGCTGGGCCTCGTCGGGCAGCTCGCGTGGACCGTCGAGAACATGTACCTCAACGTGTTCGTCTACGACACGATCTCGACCGATCCGACCGTCATCGCGATCCTGGTGGCGGCCTCGGCGATCGCCGCGACCTTCGCCACGATGCTCGTGGGGGCCTGGTCGGACCGTGCGCGCACGCGTCGCCCGTTCATCGCGGTCGGCTACATCCTGTGGGGTCTCACGACGGCGACGTTCGGGTTCGTCCAGCCGACGGCGGGCACGGATGCCGCGCTCGCGGTCGGCACGGCGGTCGTCGCCATCGTGGCCCTGGACTGCCTCATGTCGGTGTTCGGATCGGGAGCCAACGACGCGGCCTTCAACGCGTGGGTGACCGAGTCGACCGAGCCGGGTAATCGCGGACGTGTCGACGGCGTGCTCGCGATCATGCCGCTGCTGGCGATGCTCCTCGTCTTCGGTGCGCTCGACGGGCTGACGCAGGCGGGCGAGTGGCGCCTGTTCTTCGCGATCGTGGGCCTCGCGACGGCGGCCGTGGGGGTGCTCGCCTGGTTCCTCGTGCGCGATCCGGTCCACATCGCGCCCAGCGCCGACGGATATCTCTCGTCGGTCGTCTACGGCTTGCGCCCCTCGTCGGTGCGGGCGAACCCGCGACTGTATCTGCTGCTGCTCGCGTACGCGATCGTCGGCACGAGCACGCAGGTGTTCGTGCCGTACCTGATCATCTACATCCAGCGGTACCTGCGCATCGACGGCTACGCGATCGTGCTCGGCAGCGTCCTGATCGTCGCCTCGATCGCGAGCGTCCTGGGCGGGCGCGTCATCGACCGGATCGGCAAGGTCCGCGCGATCCTGCCCGCGACGGCGATCCTCGTCGCGGGTCTGATCGGAATGGCGTTCGCGCGCGACATGGTGAGCGTCATCGTCGTGGGTGCGGTGATGATGAGCGGCTTCATGCTGTCGGTCGCCGCCATCGCCGCGAGCGTGCGCGATGCGACGCCCCTCGACCGGGTCGGCGTCGTGCAGGGGCTTCGCATGATCGCCGCCGTGCTGGTGCCGATGGTCGTCGGTCCCTTCATCGGCGCCGCCGTCATCATCGGTGCGAACGAGACCTACACGGATCTGGGCGTCGTCAAGCAGGTGCCCACGCCCTGGATCTTCCCGGCGGCCGCCGTCGTCGCGGTGCTCGTCATCGTCCCCGTGCTGCTGCTGCGACGCGTCCGTAGTGCGGTCGACGAGGTCGGCGCATGAGCCTGCGCACACCGTGGGCGGACGCCCTCGATCCCGACGCGCCGCTGCCCGAGTATCCGCGGCCGCAGCTCGTGCGAGGCGACTGGCGCAGCCTCAACGGGCGCTGGCAGTACGCGGTCACGCCCTTCGCGGCATCCGATCCCCTGGCCGTCGCCGACCCGGCCAACCCGCCCTCGGCGTGGCAGGGCGAGATCGTCGTGCCGTTCTCTCCCGAGACCGAGCTGTCCGGCGTGGGGCGCGTCCTCGGCGCCGACGAGACGCTCTGGTATCGGCGGAGCTTCGCGCTGCCTCGCACCCTCGCCGAGGGGGCGCGGGTGATCCTGCACTTCGGCGCGGTCGACCAGTCGTGTCGTGTCGCGGTCGACGGTGTCGAGGTGGGCGCCCACACGGGCGGATACCTGCCGTTCGCGATCGATGTGACCGACGATCTCGCGCACACGGGCGAGCACGAGATCGTCGTCGCGGTGCGTGATGTGACGGATGCCGCCTGGCTGTCCCGTGGCAAGCAGTCCACGCGGCCGGGCGGCATCTGGTACGCGCCGCAGTCCGGGATCTGGCAGACCGTGTGGGTCGAGATCGTGCCGCGCATCGCCGTCGACGCGCTCGTCCTGACGCCCGATCTCGCCGCGGGCGAGGTCGTGGTGATGGTCGGCAGCGCGCACGCGCGGGCAGAGGATCGAGCCACCGTCGAGATCAGGGCGGCGGACGAGCTCGTGGCGACGGCATCCGTCCCGATCGGCGAGCCGACGCGGGTTGCTCTCACGGGGAGCGTCCGAGCGTGGAGCCCGGAGGACCCCTTCCTCTACGACGTGCGCGTCGTTCTCGGTGACGATCGCGTCGACTCCTACGTCGGCATGCGCTCGTTCGGCGTCGGAACGGACGCCTCCGGCCGGCGGCGCCTGCTGCTCAACGGCGAGCCGTACCTGCCCGTCGGACTGCTCGATCAGGGCTACTGGCCCGACGGCGGATACACCGCTCCCGCCGATGCCGCGCTCGAGTACGACATCCGGCTGGCCAAGTGCATGGGCTTCACGATGCTCCGCAAGCACATCAAGATCGAGCCGCTGCGCTGGTACCACCACTGCGACCGGCTCGGCATGCTCGTGTGGCAGGACGCCGTCAACGGCGGCACGCGCTACAACCCGCTCGTCATCACGGCGCCCGTCTTCGGCGCCCCCGCGCTCGACGACCGCCGGTACGCGAGGTTCGGGCGAGCGGATGCCGCGGGTCGGGACCAGTACGAGACCGAGCTGCACGACATGATCGAGCATCTGCGCAGCGTGCCGTCCATCGCGCTGTGGGTGCCGTTCAACGAGGGCTGGGGACAGTTCGACGGCGCGCGGATCGCGGACGACGTGCGGCGCCTGGATCCGACGCGTCCGATCGATCACGCGAGCGGATGGCACGATCAGGGGGCCGGCGACGTGCGGAGCCTGCACGTGTACTTCCGTCCCGTGCGGGCACCCCGTCGTGCGGATGCGCGGGTGCTCGCCGTCACCGAGTACGGCGGCTACAGCCTCGCCGTCCCCGGGCACACGGCGAGCGATCGCGTGTTCGGATACCGCCGCTACCGGTCGCGCGAGCGTCTCGTCGCCGCGCTCGAGCGGCTGCACGTGCGCGAGATCGAACCCGCGATCGCCCGAGGTCTCGCGGCGACCGTGTATACGCAGCTGTCCGACGTCGAGGACGAGGTCAACGGACTGGTGACCTACGACCGGCGGTTCGTGAAGGTGCCCGAACAGGCCATGCGGCGCATCAACGACGGGCTGCGCGCCGCAGCCCGATCCCACGAGGTGGAGAAGCCATGAACCCCACGCCCCTGCCCGAGCTGATCGAGCGCGTGCCGCTTACGCTGCCGAACGGGCGCCTGAACCGCGCGGCCGTCGGGTGGGCGCGCCAGCCGGTCGTGGACACCGCCGGGATCGGCTCGGGGTTCTGGGGTCGCAACAAGCGGTGGGAGTACTGGGGCATCACGACCCCGACGCATCTGCTCGCCCTCACGGTGTCGTCGATCGATTACGCCGCCGTGCACGAGGTGTGGGTCTTCGACCGCGCGACCGAGCGAGAGTGGCGTCACGGGGCGACGGTGCTGCCGGCTCGCGGGTTCACTCTGCCGCCGTCGCTCGGCGAGGGGTCGGCGCAGGCGCGCGCCAAGGGCCTCGAGATCGACATCGATCCCGCGGAAGCCGGGGGCACACGGCTGCGTGCCCGCATCGCCGATGCCTCGTTCGACGTCGTCGCCGAACTGCCCGACGGGCACGAGCGACTCGCGGTCGTCGTGCCGTGGAGCGACACCCGATTCCAGTACACCGTCAAGGACGTCGCCCGCCCCGCGTCGGGCACCGTCACGATCGAGGGCGTCTCGTACGATGTGCCCGCGGGGGAGTCGTGGGCCGTGCTCGACCATGGCCGGGGGCGGTGGCCGTACGACATCCGGTGGAACTGGGGTGCCGGGTCGGGCATCTCGCACGGCCGGGTCATCGGCATCCAGGTCGGGGCGAAGTGGACAGACGGTACGGGGTCCACCGAGAACGCCGTGGTCATCGACGGGCGCCTCCACAAGATCCACGACGAGCTCGTGTGGGACTACGACATCGCCGATTGGCGACGACCGTGGCGGGTCGTCGGCGGCGGGCTCGCAGCATCCTTCACTCCGTTCCACAACAAGGAGACGCGCACGAATCTCGGCGTCGTCGCGAGCGCGACGGATCAGTGCTTCGGGCACTGGGACGGAACCTTCCAAACGCAGGACGGTGTCTCGATCCCGTTCGCCGGTGTGCTCGGGTGGGCCGAGGAGGTGCACAACCGCTGGTGAGCGCGGTGCCTTGACCCGTACCCTGCCCGGAACGATAATCGCGCCGTGGCGAATGTCGTGGTCGCAGAAGCGGTACTCGTGCGGGATCTTCGCGTGCGGCGCGGCGGATCCGAGATCTTCGCAGGCCTGGATGTGACGATCCCGCGCGGCCAGATCACGGGCCTGCTCGGCCCGTCGGGATGCGGCAAGACAACGCTCATGCGCTCGATCGTCGGCGTGCAGAAGGTCACGGGTGGCATCGTCACCGTCCTGGGGGAGCGAGCAGGGTCGCAGCAGCTGCGCGGTCGGGTCGCGTACGACGCGCAAGCGGCCTCGGTGTACGGCGACCTCACGGTGCAGCAGAACCTGCGCTATTTCGCCCGGCTGGTCGAGGCTTCGCGCGGCGATGTCGACCGCGTGCTCGCGCAGGTCGGGCTGACCGGACAGCGGTATCAGAGAGTCGGATCGCTCAGCGGCGGTCAGGAGAACCGGGTGTCGCTCGCCGTCGCGATGCTGGGCGCGCCCGAGCCCATCGTGCTCGACGAGCCGACCGTGGGGCTGGATCCTGTGCTGCGCGCCGAGCTCTGGGAGCTGTTCCGCGACCTCGCCGACGACGGCGTGACGCTCGTCGTGTCGAGTCACGTCATGGATGAGGCGCTGCGGTGCGACCGGCTCCTGCTCATGCGCGAGGGGCGGATCATCGCCGACACGACGCCCGAGGGGCTTCTGCGCGACACTGGGGCGCCGGATCCGGATGCCGCGTTCCTCGCGCTGGTCGAGCGCGGTGGGGCGCGTCCGGGGGATGCGGCGGCGCATGACGGCGCGGCATCCGCTCCTCCCCTCACCCGGCGACGGGCCCGCTCACGCCGTGCCGGTGGGGGCCGTGCGTGATCGGCGCGCGGACGCTCGCGACGGCGGGCCGGGTGCTCACGCAGCTGATCCACGACCCGCGCTCGATCGCGCTCATGCTCGTCGCGCCGAGTCTGCTGGTCGGACTGTTCGCGTGGCTGTTCAGCGAGCAGGAGGGAGTCTTCGATCAGTTCGGCGGGGCGATCCTGGCGTTGTTCCCGTTCATCGTGATGTTCCTCGTCACCTCCATCACGACGCTCCGCGAGCGGCGCTCGGGCACCCTGGAGCGGCTCATGACGACGCCGCTCGGCAAGGCCGATTTCATTGCGGGCTACGCGCTGGCCTTCGGGCTCATGGCGATGCTGCAGGCGGTCGTGACGGTCGTGTTCGCCGTCGGAGTGTGCGGCCTGAGTGTTGATGGTCCGCTGTGGCAGCTCGGCCTCGTGGCGATCGTCGACGCGGTCCTCGGCAGTGCGCTCGGGCTGCTCGCGAGCGCGTTCGCACACACCGAGTTCCAGGCGGTGCAGTTCATGCCGCTGCTGGTGTTCCCGCAGATTCTTCTCGGCGGTCTGTTCATGCCGCGCGAGGACATGCCCGATGTCCTGCACGCGATCTCGGACTGGTTGCCGCTCGGCTATGCGATCGACACGATCGACGCCGTCATGGCGGGGGAACAGGGGTGGGACGTCTTCGGTCCGCTGCTCATCGTCGGTGCGTTCGCGCTCGGTGCCCTGGTGCTCGCGTCGGTGACACTGCGGCGGCGCACGCCGTAGACCTCAGGAGCGCGGACGTCCGGATGCCCGAAGCTTGGTCGTGATGTCGCGCAGCTGAACCAGTTCGTCGTCGCTGAGCACCGACATGCGCTCGGCGATCGACGATCCGTGGGCGGTCGCGATGCGGCGGAACGCCGCGACGCCGTCGTCGGTCGCCCGCACGAGCGAGCCGCGGCCGTCTTCGGGATCCGGCGCTTTCGTTAGGAGTCCCCGCGCGACCATGCGGTCGACGAGGCGCGACACGCTTGGCTGGCTGATGAGCATGTTGGCCGTGACATCTCGCAGCCGCGCGGTGCGGTCCTTGGCGCGCGTCACCGTGAGGAGCACGTCGTACTCGGCCTGCACGAGGCCGGCGTCTTCGAAGTCGCCGCTGATCTCTGCGAAGATCTCGTGCTGTGCGCGGAAGAGGCTTTCCCAGGCGGCGATGGCGAGACGGCGATCTGTCATGGCGTCAAGGGTACGACCTGGCCGCGCACATAGGCTGTTCTGCATGACGCGCGCCGTCGGCACCCCCTCGCATCGGACCCGTCTCATCGTGTTCGCGATGATGGCGATTCTGCTGGCCACCTTCGCCCCGGCGACGGCCTCGGCGGCCGCGGACGTCGAAGACTTCACGTTCGAGAGCCTCGAGGTCGATTACGTCCTGTCACGCGCCGACGATGGCACGAGCCGTCTGCATGTGACCGAGACCTACGTCGCGGTGTTCCCCGAACACGATCAGAATCGCGGCATGCGTCGCACGATTCCCGACGAGTATCTCGGGAGTCCCCTGCGACCGCGTCTGATCTCGATCACCGACGGGGACGGCGCTGCGCGCGCCGAGGAGACCTCATCGGATGACGGATGGTTCTCGATGACTTCGCGCGCCCGCGACTACGTGCACGGTCGGCAGACCTACGTCTTCGCCTATGAGCTCGAGAACGTCACGCGGTTCTTCGCGGACACGCGCGCGGACGAGTTCTACTGGAACGTCAACGGCACGATGTGGGCCCAGCCGTTCGGGCGGGTCACGGCACGCCTGACCCTCGATCCTGCGCTCGCCGGTGCCGCGACGGGGGCGGCGTCGTGCTACGTCGGACGCCAGGGCTCGAGCGACACGTGCCGAATCGAGACGGATGCCGCCGCGGGCGGGATCGTCGCAACGGCGGGACCCCTGGATCCCCGCGAGACCATGACGATAGCGGTCGCGTTTGACGAGGGAACCTTCTCGGCGTTCGACGCCTCGTATCTCGCGTCGCCGTGGGGCTGGCTGCAGGGCATCGCAGGGCTCGGAGTGGTCGGCGCGCTGGTCGGTGCGGGAGTCGTGCGGGGTCGGCGACTGCGTGATGACCCGGGCCGGCCGACCATCATCGCCGAGTACACACCGCCGCCCGGCATCGATGCGCTCGAGAGCGCCGTGCTTCTGCACCGCACGTCGAAGGCGATTCCGGCCGAAGTGCTGGAACAGGCCGTCGTGGGCAGCATCCGGATCGTCGAGGGAGAATCGCGGCGGTTCACGGGGCGCGCCCCGCTCACCGCCGAACTCGTGGACCCGTCGCGCGCCGACGGCGACGGGCTCATGCTGCTGCACGGGCTCTTTCCCGACGGAAAGCCCGGCGACACGTTCGAGTTCGGGCGCTCCGACACGAGGTTCTCGACGGCGGCGCAGGGCATCATCGCTGCCGCGACGAAGCAGCTCACGGCCCGCGGACTGTGGCGACGGGTGTCGCCGTCGCGGTACTTCGCCGTGCTCGGTGCGATCGCGGCCACCGTGCTGGTGTTCGCTTTCGGCTTCGTCGCGCTCGACGGCGGCGTCGACGGTGCCGTGCCGATCACGCTCATGGTGGCGTCGGGCCTTGCTGTCCTGGTCACGGTCGTGCTCGTCTCGCGTAAGCCGCTCACGTCGGCGGGAGCCGAGGCGCGCGATCATCTTCGCGGGCTGCAGCAGTTCATCGAGTGGGCCGAAGCCGACCGGATCCGGATGCTGCAGTCGCCCGCCGGTGCCGAGCGCGTCGCCGTCGACACGCAGGATCCCCGTCAGATGCTGAAGCTGTACGAGACTCTGCTGCCGTACGCCGTCGTGTTCGGCCAGGAGAAGGAGTGGGCGCAGCAGCTCGCCGTGCTCTACGGCGACGGGCACTCGCCCGGCTGGTACGCCGGGACGAGCGGATTCAACGCGGCTTCCTTCTCGGCCGGCATCTCGACCCTCTCGGCGAGCACCGCGTCGTCGTCGTCGACCTCTGGGGGTTCGAGCGGCGGTGGCTCTGCCGGTGGGGGCGGCGGAGGAGGCGGCGGCGGGGGCGTGTGACGCGCTCATCCCGCCCGCTTTCGTCGTCGTCGTTCGAACTCGACGGCGGCCGAGCGCCGCACGGGTCGCCACAGCTGGAGCGGATCGATATGGCGGGGTGCCTTGACCTCGGGGATGCCGTCGACCATCCGCACCCGCCACCCGCTCGTCTCCAGGGTGCGATGGTGGTGCCAGCAGAGCAGGACCCCGAAGTCGACGTGGGTCGGACCACCTCGTGAGTGCTCGATGGTGTGATGCACTTCGCACCAGACGGCGGGGACGTGGCATCCGGGAATGATGCAGTTGCCGTCTCGCACGGTGATCGCGCGGCGCTGATGACCCGTGAACACACGCTGCGGTGATCCCAGCTCGATGATGCGGCCATCGTCGGAGAGGACGACGCGTTGGGTGCCGTGGGAGCACGCGATACGTCGGGCGACGGCGGCGGGAAGGTGCTGATCGGTGCCGTCGACGAACGCGACGCCATTCTCGGCTTCGAGCTCGGCGGCTGAGATCGTGACGAGCAGTGCCGGCGCCGCGCCGCCGATCGACGGGCTCTCGGTCGACCGTGCGGCGACCCCGAGGATCGCCGCGAGCGCATCGTGCTGCTTCTGCGCACGGGTGCGCGTATCGATTTCGGCGAACTCGTCGGGCTCGTGAGACTCGACGAATCGAGGACCCCCAACGAACTCGGTCGCCGTGCTCCCGATCGACTCGGTCGCCGTGCCCCCGGTCGTTGTGTCTTTGGCCGCTGTGCCCTCGGTCGTTGTGTGTTCGGTCGCTGCGCCCGCGACGCGGGGTGACATGTTCGCATCGAACAAGCGCTGCAGTTGCGCGGCGACGTCGGGCAGCAGACCGCCGGTGACGGGGATGAGGCCGTCGCGCACGCGCCCGAGCGTGAAGCCGCGCCGGCGGGCGGCGCGTTCGTATTCGGGCAGCACTCCGTCGGGATCGAGGACGAGTGCCCAGACCTGCGCTTGGCAGCGGAGGGTGTCCGCATCGCACGAGGGCTCGCCGGCAGCACCGACCGCGGCGCCCACGAGCTCTTCTTCGGCGGCCGCGAGCTCGGTCGGGTGACACCGTGTCGAGATCGGGCCGAGTGTGGTCGTGATGGCGGTCACGCTGTCGATCCCGATCTTTCCCTCTTCGAGCGCCGTGCGGAGCCGGGGGAACGCGGCGGGGATGTGTTCACCCGTCAAGCTCATCGACGGCGCGATGGGACGCGACGCGCGCAACCGCGCACGAGCCGTCGCCGTCGACACGCCCGTGAGCCGCGTGAGTGCCTCGGTCGCGGAAGTGCAGCCGAGCGCGTGCACCAATCGGGTGCCATCGGGCGTCGTGCGCCGTTCCATCTCGGCGGCGCCGATCACGCGTGCCGCATCGACCCGGCGTCCGATCGATTCGACGAGACGAGTGAACACGAGGAATTGGTCGTTCGACATCGCGCGCTGGCCCGCCTCGGTCAGCGTGGGGGACAGCACTTCGGCGAGCGCCTGCGCGAGCCCGTCGAGGGTCTCGAGTGCGGCATCCACCTGTGTTGTCATACCCTCAATTGTGGTGAGGGGTTCCGACATCGGAGTCGGAAGAGACCAGATCAGCCCTGAAAACTGTGGATAACTCCCGACCTCGTCAATCGGTGGAGGAACGGATGCCGCAGGCCCCTCGAAGGGCACGAGTAAGGGCCGGTCGGAGAGGCTCCCGACCGGCCCTTGTCCCTTGCACCAAGAGTGTCCTGCAATCACATGTCGGCAGCTGCCACAGCAAACAACTGCCGCCATCACTCTATAACGACGAGGTAACGAAAGGGAAGGCCCGCCGTTATCTTTTCGTGATCGTCCGTGTCCATGTCGTGTCTCACTCCAGTTGTCCGATTTTCACGGACCTGTCGAGTCGTCTCATTCCAGTTGTCAGATTCTCACTCCAGTTGTCCGGTGCTCGGCGCGCCGCGTAGTGCTGCTCCGAGGCCCAGGGTTCTTCCCGGCATCGCGGGCAAGACAGATGAAGCCGCGCCGCGCAGCCGTGTCATCCGCGGGTGGCGGTCCGGGGCCGATACACTCGCGATTGGATGAGTCGCGTTGCGCTCCTCCGCTCGCGACTTCGGCGGGATCGGTGCTTGGGCCGCCGGTCAGGCAATTCTGAAAGGCGCAGGCTGGGATGAGTTGCGCGGCAAGATTCCGGCCGTGAACAACAAGGCGACCTATCGCCAGCAGTACGACTGCCACGTGCTCGGTGCTTACACGCCATGGACCGGGGGGAGTTCCTGGGACCTGGAAGGCTGGCGGTCAAGTAACCCGAACTGGCTGAACAACGTGGCGAACCACAAGTGCAACTGGTGATCTGATGACGCAAGCTAGAACGCGGAGAACGAATAGGCGCATGGTCATCGCGCTCGTTCTCGCGGTCGCGCTCGTCCTCACCGTTCTCGTTGGCTTGGGGGTGTGGGTTGTCAAACGAGACTCCCGCCAGGATCTCAGCATTGCCGAGATCCTGGCGTCAGCGTCTCAGAACGGCGGCTACGCTTCGGAAGCGCTTCAAGGCATACAGGACGAAACCGTCGAGCTCTGCGCAGAAGTCAACGGATGCATCGAAGGGTACGAGTCGCCGACCGTCCAGCTCCTACGATTCAGCTCCAAGGAGAGCGCGGCAGTATTTGCGTCCTCGTCATCTGACGTACATCAGTCTGACTGGATCGTCATCGTGTACGTCAATAATTCGTTGACTGATAAGGGGCGGACCGAACTGGAGACATTAGTCGACGAGATGTGGACATCGGGGTAGCGGCTACAGGACCGGGACCCGCCGTCAGACGCAAGAACGATTCTGGTTGGTGAGGCCCACGTTGATCACCGGAAATCCTTCTTGCTGACGCCAAGACCAACACCCACACAGCGCGTACCTCGCGTTGAGTTCCTACGGTTCCCGCGCCAATGCCTCGATCATCCCTCGGGAGACACGGGGCGTGTCTGGGTGGGGCGATTCAGCCGATTCATGGCACGTCCGGTGAGACACGCGGGCACCGAGCCTTGTAGACACACCGTGAAATACCCAGGTCAGCCCCTCCCAGGATCTGACAACTCTCGTGAGATCCGACAGTCCATCGTCAAAGTTTTCGTCCGCTGCTCGGAGACTCGGACGAGACTGGCCGACTCGTCGGAGAGATCGTCGAGCAGATTGGGGTACGGCGCCGTCGCGGGGACGTCGCCGTAGTCAGCCCGCATTGCGCAACTCGAACTTCTGCACCTTTCCGGTCGCCGTGCGGGGCAGTTCCTCGACGATCCTCACAGCATCCGGGACCTTGAAGCCGGCAAGCCGACCGCGAACGTGGTCGAGGAGCTCACCCACCTGCACCGACAGGCCGGGCCTTGCCACGACGTACGCGAGCGGACGCTCCCCCCAGCGCTCGTGGGGAATGCCGATGACGGCGACGTCGAGCACGGCCGGGAATGAGAGGATCGCGTTCTCCACCTCGATGGTGGAGATGTTCTCTCCGCCCGAGATGATGATGTCCTTCGCGCGGTCCTTCAGCTCGACGTAGCCGTCGGGGTGCATGACGCCGAGGTCACCGCTGTGGAACCACCCTCCCGCGAATGCCGCCGCGGTCGCGTCGTCGTCGTGGAAGTAGCCCAGCATGACATTGTTGCCGCGCAGCACGATTTCGCCGACGGTGACCCCGTCACGGGGGACATCGTTCATGTCCTCGTCGACGATGCGTGGGGCATCGGCCTGGATCATCGCCACGCCCTGCCGGGCCACGCGGTCGGCGCGGTCGGCGGCGGGCAGCTCGTCCCACGCCGGCTGGTGCTCGTTGATGGTGAACGGTCCATAGACCTCGGTGAGCCCGTAGACGTGCACGACGTCGAAGTTCAGCCGTTCGAGCAGCTCGATGATCGTGGGGGAGGGGGCGGAGCCCGCGGTCGTGATGCGGACTCGCCGGTCGAGGGGATGCGCCTGGTCGGCGTTGGCGATCGTGGAGCACACCGTCGGCGACCCGCACAGGTTGGTCACGGCGTGCTCGTCGATGGCATCCCAGACCGCCTGGGGGCGTACGGCGCGTAGGCAGACGTGGGTGGCGGCGGCGGCGGTGACCGCCCACGGCGTGCACCATCCGTTGCAGTGGAACATCGGAAGCGTCCACAGGTAGGTGCTGTCTCGGCCGAAGCCGTTGTGGATCAGCTCGCCCAGAGCGTTCAAGTATGCGCCGCGGTGGGAGTACATCACGCCCTTGGGGCGCCCTGTCGTGCCGGAGGTGTAGTTGATGGAAATGGTCTCCAGCTCGTCGCAGACCTCCCATGACAGCGACTCGGGGTCGCCGTGGGTGGCGCTGTCGACGAACGCCGTGAAGCTCGTCGCACCCTCGGGGACGAGCGCTCCGAACTCCGGATCGGCGATCGAGATGATCTCCGGCGGCGCAGTGAGCGCTTCGGCCGCCGCTTCCGCCGTCGCCAGCAGTTCGGCGTCGACGAACAAGAGCTTGGCTCCCGAGTGCTCCAGGATGTACCCGATCTCCGCAGCTGACAGGCGGGAGTTGAGTGTGACGAGCACACCGCGCGCCAGCGGGACGGCGAAGTGCGCGATGAGTGTCTCGGGGATGTTCGGTGCCAGGAACGCCACACGGTCGCCGGGATGGATCCTCGCGCGGATGGCCGTTGCCAGAGACTCGGCGTCCGCACGGAACGCGGCGTAGTCCCAGCGCCGGGCGCCGTACACAATCGCCTCCTTGGTCGGGAACACCTCCGCCGAGCGCCGCAGGAATGACAGCGGGGTCAGCGGTGTGTAGTTGACGGCTGCGGAGGTTTCCGTGGTGTGTGCGGACATCGTCGTCGTCCTCATCATCGTGATCGAGCAGGCTGCATCCGAGGTTCACGCGTGCGCCCGACATTCGCAAGCAAACCCGTACTTTGGTAGGTGCTCCTGCGGTCGGTCAGGGGATGAGGCCCGCTGCTTTCGCGGACAGCACTGCCTGGAGCCGAGACCGGGCCCCCACCTTGCGCATCACCGACGACACGTGGCCTTTCACCGTGGTCTCCCGCAGATTGAGCCGCTGCGCGATCTCGGCGTTGCGCATGCCCGTCGCCACCAACGCGATGACATCCAGCTCGCGCACGGTCAGGTGAGGGTCAACGGAAGGGAGAACGTTCTGGTGTGCCGGGGACTCGCCGTCGGCGTCGCCGCGGTCCCGCTGCTGCGCGACGAGCTGCGCGACGCGATGATCGACCTCGTCCCGCACGGAGATCTCCCAACTCATCCGCTGCGCCGCAGCGACCAGGACGTCCAGTGCCTTGGCGCCGATCTGCGTGGGGATGCGGAAGCCGCCGTACAAGATCGCCCGCACGCGCGAGCAGACGACGACGGGCGCCGACGCGAGAGTCACGATGTGTTCGGCCGCGACCTCGCGCTCGTAGCGGTGGGTGATCGATCTCGCCTGTCGGTAGTCTGTGGTGTACCTCAGCGACCGGGTCGCCATGACCTTGCCGCCCAGGCCCTCACCGGCCTGGATCCCCAGGCCGTGGATGCTCCGCCCGATCGTGTTCGAGTAAGCGCTCAGTGGCGCGAACTGGGAGTCGACGAGGCCGCCGAAGCCGAGCTCGAACCCGCCCCGCGCGGTCGTCCAGTCGACGGCATCCGCCATCAGCTGAGCATCACGCGACTGCGTCGTCACCTCCCGCATGCAAGCGAGAGTAGCCGATGCGACCCGGCTCACTGGTTCTCGAAGAGGGCGACGCGCAGTTCTTGGCATAGTTCGCCGAGGGCCTGCGGAACGGCCTTGCTGATACGGGGGAACGCCATGAACCCGTGAGGCATGCCGACATAGGTCGTCGTGCGGACGGGGACCCCGGCCTTCCGGAGGGCGGCGGCGTACCGTAAGCCGTCGTCCCTGAGCGGGTCGTGCTCCGCGACCTGGATCAAGGCCGGCGGCAGATCAGCGAAGTCCGCGGCCAACAGGGGGGATGCGTACGGGTCCCGCGGGTCCTGGTCGGCCATGTAGTGACCCCGGAAGGCAAGGAGGTCCGCCTTCGTGAGGATCGGGGCGTCCGCGTTCTCGTCGATCGACGGACTTGCGAGCGTCAGATCCGTCACCGGGTAGATCAGCCCCTGCAACGCGATGGACGGACCAGACCGGTCGCGTGCCATCAGCGCTACGACGGCGGCCAGGTTTCCGCCGGCGCTGTCCCCGACGACTGCGAGGCGGGAGGCGTCCACGCCCAGTTCAGACCCCCGGCCGACGAGGTCGACGATGGCGTGATACGAGTCGTCGGCAGCGGCCGGCCAACGCGCTCCAGGCGCGAGTCGGTAGTCGAGCGAGGCCACCACGGCTTGCACGCCACTGGCGATGCTGCTCCCGAGCCAGTCGTAGGTGTCGAGAGACCCGGATGTCCACCCGCCCCCGTGGATGAGCACGACGAGCGGGGGAGTGCCCTGAAGACTGGTCGGGCGGTAGACGCGCACCGCGATCGGACCGTCGCCGCCCGCCGCGGTCGTGTCTCGGACCGAGACGCCCTTGACCAGACCGCCCAGCAGCAGGTCCGTGAGGGGGTTATGGCCGATCACCCGGCGCTGGTCTGCGAGGATCTGCTCCTCGGAGCGCCTCGTCACTGAGGTCCTTCTGAGCAGGCGGCCCAACATCTTCGTTCGCCGATCGAGTGCGACCATGACTTCTCCTCGCCTTTTGGCAATCGATCGTAGAGCCCTGGGCTACCCGAGACGATCAGACGGTACGAAAGAACTACAACGGCCGATTCATGCCCGCGGAAGGCGTTCGTCCGGGTCGTGGGATCTTCGTCGAGCCGAGGCCGACGAGCAGGTGCGCGTCTTCAGGTCGCGGGGTCATCGCGCCGTCCATCGCGGCCACTGGCGACAGCGACGGATTCGCGGTGCGTCATTCCGGTCATCCGCATGAGGTCGACGAGCGCCGAACGTGCCGAGACCAGCAGCACCCGCACCGCCGTCGTCGTGTCGTCGCGCAGCTGGGCGGTGATGGCACGGCCGACGTCCCGCAGTTCGCTCCGCAGCGCCAACGTCGCCTGCGGGTCGGCCGCCGCCGTCGCCCACTGGCCGACACCCCGGACGACCCGGGCGAGTGCGGCCACACGGATCGCAGCATCCGTCGCGTCCTCGTCGTTGCGATGAACGGCACGCGCTGCTCGCGCGAGGGAGACCAGCGCCGAGGTCAGTGCGAACCACTCGTCGCGCACCCGCACGGCGCGGACACGAAGATGCGCGCTCTTCCGCCCGCGCCTGCCCAAGCGAACGCTCTCGCGCGATGCTCTCACCGCGTCGTCGAGTTCGGCCACCGCTCCTGTCGCTTTGAAGACCTCCGCGACGAGCGCGTCGAGATCGGCGCCGGGTCTGCTCAGCCCCGCCGAAACTCTCTCGAGCGTGTCGGCGAGCTCATCCGTGGCGGCTGACACGGTGCTCACCAGCAGCCGGTCGCCGCGGAAGGCCGCGACCACGGCGATGAGGAGCGCGACCGCTCCGCCCACCAGCGCGTCCGCGATGCGCAGGAACGGGGGCGCCTGGGCGATCGGCGTGAGCACCAGGGTCACAACGGCTGCGACCGCGGCCTGGTTCGTGAAGAGCGCCGTGGCGCGCACGGCGACGGCTGCACCCATCGCCACCGCGACCGTGACCCCGAGCAGGACCGCGACGGGAAGATCGAGCAGAGCCACGAGCTCGCCGGCGATCACTCCCACCAAGACACCGCCGAGGACCTCGAGTGAGCGCTGCACCCGCTGCCCGCCGCTGAGACCGACGCAGATGACGGCGGCGATCGGCGCGAAGAAGGCGTTCTCGGTGCCGAAGAGCGCCGACGCAAGGGCATAGGCGAGCGCCGCGGCGACGGCGGCCGCGATGACCGACCCGCCGTGACGACGGACGCGCACGACCACCCCAGCCAGTCCCGGTCCTCGTCGATTCACGGCGAAACTTCACCCGTCGTGCGGGAATCCGAGGGTGGTGGTGCTGGCCAATGCGGCCTGCCTCGTATCGAACCTCGTCAGCTGAGCGACGATCGGGCGGTCGCTCGAGACGACGAGCCCATACGGCACACCGAGGGGAATCGCGTGCGGGTCGATCAGATCATTGATCCGCACATGGCACACGCGTCGTGCCGCCACGGTGAGGCGGTACGGTCCCGACGGCCCGTCGTCCTCGAAGTAGACCGTCGCCTCGATGCTCGCATCGACGCCGCCGGTGTTGAGGAGGCAGAGCTCGTCTCGGCTCGTGAACTCGGGCTCCGATCCGGTCGAGCCCACGGGCATGTAACCGCCGGAGAAGACCCAGGTGCGAGATCCGAGGGCATTCATGCGTCCTCCTCGAACAGCGTGCGCAGATAATCGTTCATGAAGACTCCGTCGGGGTCGAGCCGGCGTCGGATGCGTTGGAATTCGTCCCACTCCGGATACATGCGACGCAGATCGCTCGCCGTGCGCGTGTGCTTCTTGCCCCAGTGCGGTCGACCGCCGAAGTCGAGGAACATCGGCTCCATGTCGGAGAAGTAGTCGTCGTGGTCGAGCACGGAATTCTGCAGGAGCGCGATGGTCACGGTCGGCCCCGTGTTGCAATTGCTCAACATGGCGTCGTCCCCGGCAACCGTGCGCACGAGCACCCGCCAGCCGACGTGCTGCCGGTGACGCTCGATGACTCGCTGCCGCACAGCGCGGAAGACCTCCATGCCGCGCTCCAGCGGAAACATGTACTCCATCTCGTCGAACCGCAGTTCACGTCGGTTGGTGATGATGCGGTGACTCGGGCCGATCTCGTTCGCCTTGCGCTCGCGCATCGGCACGTCGATGAGATCGAGGTGACCCGGCAGGTCCATGAACCGCAGCTTGACCTCGTCGCGTCGCGGATACCAGTAGAAGTCCATGTGCCGGCTCGTCCTGGTGAGCTGATCGAACTCGTCGATCGCCCAGTCCGTGCCGGCGATGACGTTGCGCCGATGCAGGTCATACGCGTGGAGCACCCGCAACGTGAGCGACGTGAACATGCCGAGCGACCCGAGGGAGACCTGCGCCGCTCGAGTCATCGCGTCGGTCCCGTCGGTGCCGGCCTCGACGCCGAAGGGCACGAGGTCGCCGGTCCCGGTCACGAGGCGGCCGCCGACGACGGTCGAAGAGACGTTTCCGAGTCCCAGGCCCGTCCCATGCGTTCCCGTCCCGACCGCGCCGGCGATCGTCTGGTACGCGACGTCGCCGAGGTTCTCCATGGCCATCCCGACGTCCTCGAGCAGGCCCCCGAGGTCCTCGAGGGTTGTGCCCGCCCCCACCGACGCGGTCATCGCCGTGACGTCATGGGAGTCGAGCCCGGTGAAGCGACCGAAGTCGACCAGCGTGTCACGCGTCTGGACGAGCGGAGTCGACGAGTGCCCGGACCCCACCGGACGAACGCAGAGCCGGCGTGCGCGCGCATCGGCGACGAGACGCCGGAGGTGCTTCTCGCCTTTCGGTCGTGCTCGTCTCTCGTAGGCGAATTCGACGCTCTCCGACCAATTGCGGAATCGCTCAGCCATGGGCCTCCTCATCTCCACACTGCACCGACGGCGCGGCCGCAGCACCGGGTTGACAAGGGGACATCATCTTCGAACGAGGAACGGTCAGGTTCCCGAGCCGGTGCGGCCGCGTCGGGGTCAGACGTCGAGTTCGCCCACGATCTCGCCGAACAGTTCACCCGTCTTGCGGAATCCGAGGCGAAGGTAGAACTGCTCCGGCCCGTCGGGCCCCGGCTCCCACAAGACGGTGATCTTCTCGATGCCCCGCCGACGTGCTTCGGAGGCCACCTGCTCGACGGCGAATCGGCCGATGCCCCGGCGCTTCGCCTCGTCAGCGACGTTGAGGCGCCACACTCCCGCGCGGAACGCCTCGATTTCGTGGTTCGGATCCCAATTGGCCATGACGAACCCGACGATGTCGTCGTTGTCGGCGATGAGTCGCGGCCACGCGGTGGGCGTGACGTACGCCTCGGCGATCGAGTAGACGACGGGGGCGACATTCGCCTTCTCGCCGACTGCCGGAGGGATGCGGAGTGCGGCGGCCAGGTTCTCAGCGCTGAGTTCGATGAGCTCGAGGTTCATGACGGCACGGTAGCGCCGGCATCCGACATGCGAATCGTGCAGGATCTCGCCGGGAACACGGAAGGTCGGGACGATGCGTCCCGACCTTCCGTCTGCGGCGGCTTACTTGAAGGCGTCCTTGACGTCTTCGCCGGCCTTCTTCAGGCCCGCCTTCGCCTGATCCATGTGGCCTTCGGCCTCGAGGCCCTTGTCGTCGGTGGCCTTGCCGACGCCTTCCTTGGCCTTGCCCTTCATGTCTTCAGCCGCATTCGAGATCTTGTCGTCCAGACCCATGGTGTCTCCTTCGTCTCGGACAGCGCGGGGATCTCCTCGCGTGTGGATCCATCGCACACCGTCAGCGCAAAGGCGTCCAAGGGGTTGACGCTCCCACCTCCGTGTGCAAAGTTCGCGGCCCCTTTCTCCCGCGAGACCGCATCGGGCCTCCCGCGAGACCGCATCGGGCCGCCGAAACCGTGGGTATTACCCGCAGTCTCGGCCTCCCGACGCAGTCTCGGCGTCATGGGGTCGTGCGGTGGGCGGGAGTGATACGGGTGGGCGGGAGTGTAGTCCGGCCCGTCGTGAAGGGCGAGTGCCTGTCCCGCGGCATCCGCGGTGCCTAGCCTGGCAGCATCCATCGCACGAAGGGAGATCTGTCATGGCACGGTTCGAGAACAAGGTGGCCCTCGTCACGGGGTCGGGTTCGGGTATCGGCAGAGCGGTCGTCGATCTGCTGCTCGCCGACGGAGCCCGGGTCGTCGGCGCCGACCTCAAGCCGGGCGATGAGGCCGAGAACTACGTTCCGGCGGTGTGCGACGTGACGAAGGAAGCCGATGTCGAAGCAGCGGTGGCGACGGCCATCGACCGATTCGGTCGTCTCGACGCCGCCTTCAACGTGGCCGGGGCGTCGCGCGCGGGAATGATCGTCGACCAGTCCGAGGAGGACTGGGACTTCACCGTCGACCTCGTCCTCAAGGGAGTGTTCCTCTCGGTCAAGCACGAAGCCCGGGCGATGACCGACGGCGGTGCGATCGTCAACGTCGCGAGCCTCAACGCGCACGTGCCGATGTGGTTCGGTGCGGCGTACGCATCCGGCAAGGCGGGAGCCGAGATGCTGACGAAGTCGGCGGCGCTCGAGCTCGGTGGACGAGGCATCCGTGTCAACGCGGTGCTTCCCGGGCTCGTCGAGACTCCGCTCACGAACTCGATGACCGAGAACCCCGCCCTGATGGAGGACTTCCGCAACAGCATCGTGCTCACCCGCGCCGCCGACCCGGTCGAGATCGCGAAGCCCATGCTCTTCCTCGCGAGCGACGATGCGTCGTACATCACGGGCACTTCGCTCGTCGTCGACGGTGGGTGGGAGATCACCGGCTACCCGAACCTCGCGAAGCACATGGGGTCCGCGCCCGGGGAATGACCCTCGCGCGTGACCCCGGCGAGGTCCATCTCCTTGTTCCTGGCCCAGGCGACCTTCGTCGACGTGGTGGCGGCGTCGTAGGCGACGGTGGTGCCCGTGGGGGCCAG
>NZ_JBHJZS010000014.1:0-64931 GCF_042271185.1 Microbacterium sp. NPDC055910 | reverse complement strand
CGTGGGGTTCACCCGCAGTCTCGGCCTCCCCGTGCAGTCTCGCGGTAAGGGTCAGGCGGTGAGTTCGTCGTCGAGCTCGGCCTCGTCGGACTCGATCTGCTCGCTCCCGTCGGTCGCCGCGCGGGCGTGCCAGGTCTCCCACTCCGCCATGAGCCGACGGATCGCGTCGTGGAACCGCGCCGTCGCGGCCCCCGGCGCCGTGTCGCCGAAGTAGTGCCTCGCCCACTGATCGAGACGGGTCGTCGCATCGGGATCGCCGAGGACCCGCGCCGTCTCGGCGACGATGTCGGGCGCGGCCGAGACCGTGAGCCATTCGCACGCCGACAGGTAGCCGTGCGTGTCGATCACCGCGTCGGGGTCGACGGGTCGCGTGATGAGCAGCGGCTTGTCGGCGGCAAGACGGTCGTAGACCATGGCGGAGATGTCGACGACGGCGACGTCGGCCGCCGCGAGCTGCCACCCGAGCTCCGGGCCGTCGTCGTAGACGTGATGCGCGGACGGGTCGCGGTCGTTCGCCGCCGCGATGGCCGCGATGATCCGCCGGTCGGCGGCACCGTAGGCGGCATCCACGACTCCCGAACGCGGATGCGGGCGGTAGATCACTCGATGCTCGCCCGAGCTGAGCAGTGCGTCCACGAGCGCTTCGCCGTGCGTCACGATCGACCCGTAGTGCGCCGAGGGGCGGTCGCCCTCCCATGTCGGGGCGTACAGCACGACCGTCCGCCCGTCGGGAGTATAAGGAAGCATGCCGGAGTAGTGGTCGGCCTGCGGACGCCCGATCTCGATCGTGCGGGCCTCGATGTCGTAGTCCCACAGCACGCGCGCGAGGCGCTGCCGCGCAGCATCCCCCGCCACGAGGGCGTAGTCGTACGCCTTGTACTGATTCGTGGTCATGTACATCTTGTCGGACTCGCCGTGATTGATGAACACGTGCCAGCGTCTGCCGTACCGGAACATCTGGAAGTTGCGGGTGTTCTGGTTGACGTACAGCACGACGCGGATGTCCTGTGTCGCGAGGTAGCCCTCGAGGTCGCGCACGGTCGGCACGAACGCCACCGGCAGCGCACCGTCGGCGACGAGCGCCTGCGCACCCGTCGCGGCGCGACTGAGCACGACGACCGGCCAGATCTTGGCGAGTTCGGCCAGCGGTCGGTACCACTGCCGCATCTGGTACATGTTGACATCGCCGTCGGCGAAGTACACCGCGACGCGGAAATGGTCGCTCGGCTGCGGCGGACGACCGGCCAGTCGACGGCGCACGTCGATGACGGCGGCGCGATTGGTGATCGCCTTCCGCACGAGCGCGATGGCCTTCTTGGCATCCGAGACGACTCCCACCCCTCCAGGGTACCCACGGGCTGGTCTGGCATGATCGACGGGTGCACGAGACTTCCCGCGGACGCAGGGACGCCCCCGCGGTGGATCCGGGATCGGGCGTCACCTTCGTGATGCCGGTGCTCAACGAACGCGACTATCTCGAGCGTGCCGTCGAGACGGTGCTCGCACAGGATGCCGACGAGCCCATCGAGCTCGTACTGGCACTCGGCCCCTCGACCGACGGCACGACCGAACTCGCGCGAGAGCTCGCGGCCCACGAGCCGCGGATCGTGCTCGTCGACAACGACGCAGCCGACATCCCCGTCGGGCTCAACCTCGCGATCCGCGCGGGTGCGTACCCGACGATCGTGCGGGTCGACGCGCACTCCGAGCTCGAGCCCGGCTACACGCGGCACGCGATGGCGGTGCTCGACGAGACTCGCGCCGCCAACGTCGGCGGCATCATGCGCGCCGACGGGCGCGCGCCGTTCCAGCGCGCCGTCGCCCGGGCATACAACTCGCCGATCGGTCTGGGTGGGGGCGCCTATCACGGGGGCGCTCAGGCCGGCGAGGCGGAATCGGCCTACCTCGGCGTCATGCGCCGCGCCGTGCTCGAAGAGGTCGGACTCTTCGATGAGTCGATCCGCCGCGGCGAGGATTGGGAGCTCAACCTGCGCATCCGGCGCGCCGGCTACCGGGTGTGGTTCGACCCCGCGCTGTCGGTGACGTACTGGCCGCGCGAGAGCTGGTCACGCCTCGTTCGCCAGTTCTTCGCGACGGGGCGCTGGCGTGGCGAGCTGGTGCGCCGGTTCGGCCGCGGCAACTCGCTGCGCTTCTTCGCTCCTCCCCTGCTCGTGCTGGTCGTCGCGCTCGCGCTCATCGTCGGCGTGCTGCAGGCGACGGGGCTGCTCAGCGGGTGGCCCGGGCTCCTGGCATCCGTCGTCTACCTGCCGATCGCGGCGTACGCGCTGCTCGTCATCGTCGTCGCGGCGGGGCGAGGCGGGGGCACGGGATGGCGCGACAAGCTGTGGACGCTCGCGGTGCTGCCCTCGATGCACCTGTCTTGGGGGACGGGCTTCGTCATCGGCGTGCTGCGCGGCGCGAACGACACCGTCGACACGTCGCGTCTCGGCGACCGCAACACTCCCCTGCCGTAGCGCTACGCGCCGTCGACGAAGCCCTGGTCCAGGATGCGCGCGACGACTCGTTCGGCGGCATGCCCGTCGTCACGCGCGTTGAAGCGCTCGCGCCATCGCGCGTACTTCCCGGCGTACGCGGCCGGATCGTGCTCGCGCATCGCGGCGACGAGCTCGTCCTGCGTGCCCACGACGGGCCCCGGCGCGTGCGCCGCGAGATCGAAGTAGAACCCGCGCAGCTCACCGCGGTAGTGCTCGATGTCGGGCACGAGGAAGAAGAGCGGCTTGCCCGTCACGGTGTAGTCGAACATGATCGATGAGTAGTCGGTGACGAGCGCATCGGCGCAGAGCAGCAGCAGCGATGTGTCCGGGAACCCCGTCACATCCACGACACGGGGGCCGACCGCGTCGGATCCCGGTGCGAGCGTGCGGGAGTGTCCTCGCACGAGGACGACGGCATCGAGGGCGACGGCGAGCGCCGCCGGATCGATGAAGTCGACGATCTCTTCGCGGTCATCGCGCCAGGTCGGCGCGTACAGCACGACCTTCTCGTCGGCGCCGATCCCCAGGTCGCGACGCGTCGCCGCGCCGTCACCGGTCGTCAGGACGTCGTTGCGCGGATAGCCTTCGACCCAGATCGGGCGACGCAGGAATGCGTACGCCTTGCCGAGGACGCGCGCGGCGTACGGATTCTGCGCCAGCAGCACGTTCCAGCGACGCGATTCCTTCACGACGGCCGCCATGCGCCGCGGGTCGAACCCGGGGCGGTGCAGCGCGAGCCGCTTGAGGGGTGTGCCGTGCCAGGTCTGCAGCACGATCTGACCGCGGCGACGGGCGAACCGGCGACGCAGCCAGTCGTTCACGACCAGCAGACGGGATGCACCGCGCGCACGCCACCACTCCGGGCTGCCGTCCACGACGGGTATGCCGCCCTCCGGCACGGGCACCGAGAGATCGACGACGCTCCAGTACCGCGTCACGTGCGGCGCGCGGCGTGCCAGCTCGCGATCGATCGCGAGCGGATTGCAACTGGCGTTGCGGCCGTAGAAGCTCTCGAAGAAGACGGCGTTCTCGAGGCTCGTCGGTCGCGTGGCATACCGGCGCTCGAGGGCCTCCTGCCCTTCACCGGAGTCGTAGGCGGGGTCGATCGGCGGTCCGACGCGCACCGTGCGCCCGTCGAGACTCGCCCGCAGCGGACCGAGCTGCGTCAGCGGCAGCGCCGGGATCTCACCCGGCTCGATACCCGACACCTCGAGCCGGTAGGTCCCGATCGGAAGAGGCAGCGCGGGCCCTCCCCACCGTGACGCGACGAGCGGCACGATCGCGCGCCAGGTCTTGCCGCGCCCCGTGAGGGTCGCCGACGTGCGTGCGCGCGAGCCGATGAGATCGACGGATGCCGGTCGCTCACCGGTCCCCGAGAGCACGAGGGCGGGCGCCCCCGCGGCAGCGTCGAACCTCGCGTCGGTCATCGTCGTCCTCTCCTCCGCGGGTGACGGGCCAGAATCGCACGGTACACCCTCTCGGCGTTCCGCCCGTCGCGGAAGGCGTGGAAGCGCGCGCTCACGGCACGCGACAGACCTCGCCGCCGAGCATCCTCGTCGTCGTCGCCGAGCAGCCGCGAGAGCTGCTCCGCCGCGTCGGTCCAGCTCTCGGCCGCATCGTCGCCGGCGACATCGGCGTACGTGCCGTAGAAGCCGCGACGTCGCGCGTATTCGGCGAGGTCGGGCGCGAGATACACGACCGGGAGCGGCACGAGTGCGGCGTCGAAGACGAGCGAGGAGTAGTCGGTCACGAGCGCGTCGAGGCCGGGCAGCAGCGGCGTGACATCCGGAACGAGATCGCTTCCGATGGCGCGCACCCGGTCCGTCGTGAAGGGCGGCGCGTACTCGCCCGCCCCGAGGGGGTGCGAGCGAACGAGCAGCACGGCGTCGTGCTCTCCGAGCGCGTCGACGAGCACGCGCCACTGCTCCGCCGACGGGATCGCGGGGTCGACGGCGCCGTCGCGCCACGTCGGGGCGTAGAGCACGAGCCGCGATGACGCGATGTCGCCGACGAGCTCCGACACGCACGCCCGCGCGGCCGCACGACGCTCGTCCGCCGTGCCCTGCGACAGCACGTCGACGCGAGGCTCGCCCGTTACGGGGATGCGGTCATCGCCCAACGCGAAGGCCGACTCGAGCCGCCCGCGGACGACATGCGATGCGGCCGGCAGCAGCCGGATGCGCTGCGCCGCCCCGCGGAACATGGCGCCGAGGGCGCGCCGGGCGACCCCGGCGACGGGACGCAGCACCGTCGGCACCCGCAGGGTCTCGGGCGAGTCGAGCCCGATCCGCTTGAGCGGGATGCCGTGCCACAGTTGCACGACGAATGCGCCCGAGACGGCATAGCGGTTGACGTCGCCGAAGCCGTGCGTCACGACGACGACGCCGGCGCGCGCCGTGCGCCAGAAGCCGCGCAGCGAGTTCTTGCGCACGTGCGGGATGCCGCGAGCCGCGGCATCCCTCGCCTCACGTTGCGACGCGACGAGCCACCGCATGCGGTGGTCTCCCCCGCTCGCGGTCTGCCACAGCGCGAGCGCGCCATCGCCGATGCCCGCGGCGCATCCGAAGACCCACTCGTCGCGTGCCCGCGGAATCAGGAGCGTCGCGAGACGCCCGGCGGCGTAGAGCGGGAGTGCGGCGAGCTTCTGCGCGTTCCCCGCACCGAACGAGAAGGACGCCACCTCGCGAGCCTATCGCGCGGTGGCGTCCTTCGCCGGGAGAGGTTACGGCAGCTCGCCGAGCGTCACCTCGACCGTGCGCGTCTCGCCGTCGCGCACGAACGTGACGGTCGCGTCGCTGCCGGCGGCGGCGGCGCGCACCTGCGCCGTCAGATCGACGGAGTCGGTGATGGGGAACCCGTTGAAGCCCGTGACGATATCGCCGACGCGCAGGTCGGCTTCGGCGGCCGCGCCGCCCTCGACGATCTCTTGGATGTAGGCGCCCGTCATCGTCGCCCCTTCGACGTAGGCGGCCGCGCTCACGCTGGCACCCAGCAGTCCGTGCGTCGCGGTGCCGTTCTCGATGAGCTCGCCCGTGATGCGCTCGACCACGTTCGAGGGGATCGCGAAGCCGACGCCGATCGAACCGGCCGCACCCGAAGAACCACCCGCCGAGGCGATCGCGACGTTGATGCCGATGAGCTTGCCCTCGGCGTCGACGAGGGCGCCGCCGGAGTTGCCCGGGTTGATCGCGGCGTCGGTCTGGATGACGGAGATCTTGATGCTCTCGGCTGCCTGACCGCCGCGCTGGCCCTGTCCGAAGTCGAAGAAGAAGGGCGCCTCGCCCTGCTCGCCGCCGCCCTCGCCCTCGGTGTCGTCCGAGTCGGGCGCTGCGGCCGAAGCGATCTCGATCGAGCGGTTGAGCGCGCTCACGATGCCCGTCGTCACGGTGCTCGACAGACCGAGCGGCGCACCGACGGCGATCGTCTCGTCGCCGACGTTCAGGTCGGACGAGTCGGCGAACTCGATCGGGGTGAGGCCTTCGGCATCGACGAGCTTGATGACCGCGAGGTCGTAGGTCGGGTCGGTTCCGACGACCTCGGCGTCGTAGACGCGTCCGTCCGATGTCGTGACGCGCACCGACGCTCCCCCCGTCGCGCCGTCCAGGGTCACGACGTGCGTGTTCGTCACGACATAGCCGTCGCTCGTGAGCACGACGCCCGATCCGGTGCCCGAACCGCTTTGGCTCGCGGCCGCGATCGTCACGACGCTCGGCACGACCTTCGCGGCGATCGCGGTCGTCTGCCCGACCGCGTCGGTGTTGTTGACCGTGACGGTGCCGGGCCCGGTCGCCGGGATCGCGATGCTCGGGGCGAACAGCTGCAGACCCGCGTAGCTTCCGCCGAGGCCGGCCGCTCCACCGACGAGGGCGGCGGCGACGATGAGTCCGGCCACCTTGCCCGCGCCGGACTTCGGTTTCTTGGCCGTCTCCGGGGCACGGGGCACGTCGCCGAGGGGCAGCGTCGGCTGCGTGTCGGCGGGGCGGCCGAACGAGCCTCCGTACGAAGGCTGACCCCCGTAGACCTGCGGACGAGGCGGCGCGGCGTAGCCGGCGTGCGGCTGACCCGCGTAAGCCTGCGGGCGAGGCTGACCGGGCGCCTGCAGGACGTATCCGGGAGGCACGGGTCCGGGAGCGACGGGGCGCGTCGACGGGGCCGCTGCCGAGGGCGCACCGGGCTGAGCCGCACTCGAGGGGGCAGCGGGCTGGACCTGACTCGAGGGCGCACCGGGCTGAGCCGCACTCGAGGGGGCAGCGGGCTGAGCCGGGCTCGAGGGCGCAGCGGAGGGTGCACCCGAGGCGGGTGCGCTCGGCCCGGCGGCCACCGACGGGGCGCCGTTCGCGCTCGAGCGGTCGGGATTCGAGGAGACCCCACTCGATCCGGCGGGGATCTGCGGTGCGGCGGGGGTCGACGGCACGGGCGGTGCGGACGACGCGGGCGGCGCAGCATCCGTCGCCTCGCTCGCCGCGGGTGAGGAGGGAGTCGCAGCGGACGCCTCGGCGGTCGCCGGAGTGTCGGAGGTGTCCGGGGTGGCGTCGACGGGACGGTCGTCGTTGTTGTCGCTCATGAGTGCTCCTTCTGCTGACATGATCCACCCTGCCGCGCCGACCTGTGCGTTTCTTATGCCGCGGATGAGATGGATCTATGCGATCGGAGTGGATCGGACGAGTACCGTGGAGCAGCATGCAGCAGATTCACGGCGCGTGGCGCCGCACGGCCCAGGGAGCGGGACTCGTCGACGGGGACGGCACGATCCGGCCCACGATCTTCGCGGAGATGTCGGCGCTGGCGGCCCAGACCGGAGCGATCAACCTGGGTCAGGGCTTCCCCGATGAGGACGGCCCCGCGGAGGTGCTCGAGGCCGCTCGCGAGGCGATCGCGAACGGCGTCAACCAGTACGCCCCGGGGCGCGGCATGCCCGACCTGCTGCACGCGATCGCCGAGCATCAGGAACGCTTCCACGGCATCTCGCTCGATCCGCACCGCGACGTGCTCGTGACGGCCGGGGCGACCGAGGCGATCGCGGCCGCCCTGCTCGCACTCACCGGCGACCCCGACGACGAGATCGTCGTCTTCGAGCCGTTCTACGACTCGTACGCCGCCGTCACGGCCCTCTCCGGCGCGCGGCTCGTCCCGGTGCCGCTGCGCTGGCCCGACTTCCAGCCCGATCTCGACGATCTGCGACGCGCCGTCACCGACCGCACCCGCGTCATCCTCGTCAACGACCCGCACAATCCGACCGGCGCCGTCTTCACCCGCGAGGTGCGCGAGGAGATCGTGCGGCTCGCCGAGCACCACGACTGCGTCATCGTCACCGACGAGGTCTACGAGCACCTCGTCTTCGATGCGAAGCATGTGCCGATCGCGACGATGCCGGGCGCCTGGTCGCGGACGCTCACGATCTCGTCCGCGGGAAAGACCTTCTCGACCACGGGGTGGAAGATCGGCTGGATCAGCGGTCCCGCCGACCTCATCGACGCCGTCATCGCCGTCAAGCAGTTCCTCACCTACACCAACGGCACGCCCTTCCAGCCCGCGATCGCGACGGGTCTGCGACTGTCCGACGCGTTCTTCGCGGGGATCGCCTCGACGCTGCGCGCAAAGCGCGACCTGCTCGGCGACGGACTGCGTGCCGCCGGGTTCGCCGTGTCGGAGCCGGCCGGGTCGTACTTCACGGTCGTCGACGCCGCGCCGCTCGGCGCGACCGACGCAGACGAGTTCTGCCGCGACCTCCCCCGCCGCGCCGGCGTCGTCGGCATCCCGCTCACGGCGTTCGTGACGCCCGAGCACCGGCCCGAGTTCGCGACGCTCGTCAGGTTCGCCGCGTGCAAACGCGTCGACGTGCTGCAAGAGGCGGCATCCCGCCTCGCCGTCCTCGCGGACTGACGGCAGCGCGTCAGTCGCGGGGGACGACGGCGAACCGTCGCAGCGCCAGCGCGGGATTGACCCGGCGCACGCGCGCGACGGCGTCGCGGTCGAGATGAGCCACGGCGATGTCGGTCGCCGTCCCGACGGCGGCGATCTCGATCCCGGTCGGGTCGACGACCATAGACAACCCGACCCCGAGGGGCGGCGGGTGGTCGGCGGCGGCGACGAACAGCGTGTTCTCGATCGCCCGCGCATGCAGCAGGGTGCGCCAGTGATGCTCTTTGAGCGGGCCGCGCACCCACTCGGCGGGAACGAGCACGACGTCGGCGCCCGCATCGGCGAGGAGCCGTCCGAGCTCGGGAAAGCGCAGGTCGTAGCACGTCATGAGCCCGAACGTGAGGCCGTCGGCCTCGAACGTCTGCGGCGCCCCGAGCTCGCCCGGCTCGACCCAGTCCGACTCCCGCTGGCCGAACGCGTCGTACAGGTGCAGCTTGCGATACGTCGCCACGACGCCCGTCGCGTCCACCGCGACGACGGTGTTCCGCACACGACGCGCATCGCCGGCTCGCTCGAGCAGGCCCGCGACGATGTGCAGCCCGTGCGCGGCCGCGAGTCGGGTCAGCTCCCGCGTGAACGGGCCGTCGACATCCTGCGCGTGTTCGGCGAGAGTGGCGTCGAACGGGTCGACGAAGTAGCTGGCGTACTCGGGAAAGAGCACGAGGCGCGCTCCCCGGGCGGCGGCCGCCTCGACGAGCTGCGCGATGAGGTCGAGATTCGCCGCCTCGTCGGCCGTCGGCGCGAACTGGGCGACGGCGATCGGGGTCGCGTCGGACAGGTTCATGCGTTCTCCTTCGAGGCGTGCCGGATGCGGACGATCACGGGGGTCGCGATCCACAGGACGACCAGCACGACGGCGAGCGCGATCGTCGTGATGACGGCCGCACCGGTGCCGAGCACGACGTCGAAGACGAACGCGACGACGCCGAGCAGCAGGGTCGCGACGGTCGCGAGACATGTGATGAGCGCCGTGTGACCGTAGACGACGACGTCGCGCTTGGCCCGCTGCTGGAACAGCGTGCGGTGCAGCGCCACGGGGGCCAGCGCGACGATGGCGCTCAGGGCCGCGAGAACGACGAGCACGAGGTAAAGCACCCTCTGCCCGCCGTCGAGGTCCGCGAAGGCGGGCTGGAACGCGAGAGCGAGCAGGAATCCGGTGAGGATCTGCGCGCCGGTCTGCATGACGCGCAGCTCTTGCAGCACCTCGATCCAGTTGCGATCGGCGCGCTCGGCCGGCGTCTCGTCGCGCCCGTCGTCCCTGTCGTCGAGGGGATCGCGGTCGCGCTCAGTGGCCATGCCCTCATCCTCCCGCCCGCCGCCCCGCCCCGGCAACCCGCCATTGACCGCGAGACTGCATCCGCAGCTCGAGACAGTGGGGTTCACCCGTACTCTCGGCGCGCCGTTGCAGTCTCGCGGTCAGGAGGGGGCGGTTCGGGGGCGGGAGAAGCCGTGGTAGAGTAGTCGACGTGCCGCGGGGTGGAGCAGTTCGGTAGCTCGCTGGGCTCATAACCCAGAGGTCGTAGGTTCAAATCCTGCCCCCGCAACCAGAAGAAGAAGGCGTCCCGCACGGGGCGCCTTCTTCGTTTCCGCCTAGCCTTCTTCGTTTCCGTCTAGACCGGGTCGACCGCTTCGCCGATGTCGCCGAGGAACCGCGAGATGACCGCGAGATCGGCCTCGCTGTACTGCTCTGCGACGCCGCGCATGGCGCGCAGCCGCTCCCCGAAATGGTGATAGAACGCTTCGCGGGACTCCTGCGTCAGCACGACGATGCGCGCCCGTCGGTCACTCGGGTGCGGGCGACGCTCGAGATGACCGGATGCCGTCAGCCTGTCCAGCAGCTTCGTCGTCGACGCCGTCGTGATCCGCAGATGGCGGGCGACATCGTGCGGACTGACCGCGTCACCGCGCTGCTCCCGCATGATCAGCATGCGAAGAGCGGCGAGATCGGTCGCGTTCATGATCATGTCGCCCTTCATCCCGCCGTGCATGCGGTCCATGGCGTCGCTGAACGCGCGTATCGCTTGCAGCACCTCCATGACAGCATGGTCATGGGTGCTCTGCGGGCTCCAGGGCTGCGGCATGTGGACGCTTCCTCCCTTCCCGTTGTAACATCGCCACGACGTAATAGCTAGATAAACTAGCAAACTGGAGGATGGGGATGCTGGAAACCGAGTACGTTGTGCTGCTCGACGACGACGGCGAGGCGATCGGCACCGCACCCAAGAGCAGCGTCCACGGTACCGAAACCGCGCTGCATTTGGCATTCTCGTGTCACGTGCTCAACGACGAGGGCCAGGTTCTCGTCACGCGGCGCGCCCTCGACAAGAAGACCTGGCCGGGCGTCTGGAGCAACTCCTTCTGCGGTCACCCCCGCCCCGCCGAGCCCGTCGTCGCCGCCGTGCACCGTCGTGCCGAGTACGAGATCGGCCTCACGCTCACCGACATCGAGCTGGCCCTCCCCCTCTTCCGCTACCGTGCGACCGACGCCAACGGCATCGTCGAGCACGAAGTGTGCCCCGTCTACACCGCCCGCACATCCGCAGAGCCCGTACTCAACCCGCTCGAGGTCATGGACGCGAGATGGGTCGATCCCGCCGACCTCGCCGCATCGCTGCGCACGACGCCGTGGGCCTTCAGCCCGTGGCTCGTGCTGCAGTCCCAGCAGCTGCAGCTCTTGAACGGCGTCGAGATGCAACGCCGCGCGTCATGATCGGCGTCGCCTCCCACATCGACGTCGACGCCCCGATCGACGAAGCACTCGCCCGCCTGCGGACCCGTGCCCTCGGACCGGGATTCGACGCCCTCGCCGCTGCCGTCTCGCGCGCCGCGCGCGGCGGAAAGCGGATGCGGCCGCGCCTGGTCGCGGCATCCTTCGAGGCCTTCGGCGGCGATGCCGCGTCGACGCCCGCGCTGGCTCCCGTCGCCGCCGCATTCGAGCTGCTGCACGCGGCCTTCGTCGTGCACGACGACGTCATCGACCACGACATCGAGCGGCGCGGCGTGCCCAACGTGGCGGGCGAGTTCCGCGCGCGGGCTCTCGACAGCGGGGCGGATGCCACGGGCGCGGCGCTCCTCGGAGACACGGCCGGCATCCTCGCGGGCGACATCCTGCTGCACGAGGCGTCGCGCCTGGTCGCACTGGCGGGACTGCCCCCGCCCACGCTCGCCCGGATCTACGACCTTCTCGACGACGCCGTCCACGTGTCGGCGGCCGGCGAGCTCGCCGACGTCGAGAACAGCGTCACGGGCGGGCAGGTCCCCTCATCCACCTTGCTCGACACGGCACACGACAAGACGGCCGTCTACTCGTTTCGCGCACCCCTCGGAGTCGGTGCCATCCTCGCCGGCGCCCCCGACGACGCCCGTCAGCTGCTGCAGCGCATCGGCGGACGGCTTGGCCTGGCGTACCAGCTCGTCGACGATCTCATCGGCGCCTTCGGCGATGAGACGCAGGCCGGCCGTGCGATCGGCGGCGACCTGCGCGAGGCGAAGCAGACCCCGCTCGTCGCCCTCGCGCGCGACACGGCGCAGTGGACGCGCGTGAGCGACGCCCTCGCGCTCGCGCACACGGGGCCCATCGCCGTGCGTGACGCGCAGCTCGCCCTCGAGGCCAGCGGAGCGCGCGACAGCCTGCGTGAGCTCATCGCCGACACCCTCGCCGGCGTGCGCTTCTCGGCCGGGGACGCCGTGCTGCCGCCCCGCGTGGGCACGTTGCTGAGAGAGCTCGCCGACCGCGTCGAAGAGCGGGTGCCGTGACCGACCGCACCGTCCGCCAGGGCGGTCCGACCGGACTGCGCCTCTACGACCGCACGGCGCGTGACGCGGCCGCTGTCGTCATCTCCGCCTACTCGACCTCGTTCGGACTCGCGGGGCGCCTGCTCGGCGCGCGGCCACGCCCGCACGTGCGCAACATCTACGCGCTCGTCCGCGTCGCCGACGAAGTCGTCGACGGCCCCGGCGAAGCGTCGGGCCTGACGGCCGACGAGGTACGCGAGGTCCTCGACGCGCTCGAGGTGGAGACCCTCCGGGCGATCGATCGGGGCTTCAGCGCGAATCTCATCGTGCACGCCTTCGCCCGGACGGCGCGGGAGTGCGGCATCCGCGAGGATCTCGTGCGTCCCTTCTTCGAATCGATGCGCACCGACCTCGCCACGACGCAGCACGATGCCGCATCGCACGACGACTACGTCTACGGCTCGGCCGAGGTCGTGGGCCTCATGTGCCTGCGGGTCTTCGTCAACGCCGGCTCGCCGCGTCCCGCGGATCCCCCGGCCGACCTCGTCGACGGAGCGCGGCGCCTCGGCGCGGCGTTCCAGGACGTCAACTTCCTGCGCGACCTCGACCACGACGAGGGCGCGCTCGGGCGCGACTACCTCGGCATCGACGGCGCCGAGACGACCCGCACCGACGTGCTCGACCGCATCGACGGCGACCTCGCGGCGGCCGCCTCGGTCATCCCCCGACTCCCCCGCGACTGCCGCGCCGCGGTGACGGCCGCGCACGACCTGTTCGCGGCGCTGTCCAGGCGCCTCCGCGCCTCGGACTCCACCGCGGGGCGCGTACGCGTGCCCGACCCCGTCAAGGCAACCATCGCCGCGCGTGCGCTGCTCGGCGCCGCACCCCGAAGGACGCGCACATGACCGGTACGACCTCCACCATCGTCATCGGGGGCGGCATCGCGGGACTCGCGACCGCCGCACTGCTCGCCGCCGAGGGCCACCGCGTGACGCTCGTCGAGGCGCGCGACGAGCTCGGCGGGCGCGCCGGCTCGTGGGAGCACGACGGCTTCCGCTTCGACACCGGCCCCAGCTGGTACCTCATGCCCGAAGTGTTCGACCACTTCTTCCGGCTGCTGGGCACGAGCGCGGCAGAAGAGCTCGATCTCGTCCGTCTCGACCCCGCGTACCGGGTCTACAGCGAGGGCGCCGAACTGGTCGACGTGCACTCCGGGCGCGAGCAGGCCACGGCCCTGTTCGAGAGCATCGAGCCCGGCGCCGGTGCGCGTCTGGAGACCTACCTCGACTCCGCCGCCGATGCGTACGACCTCGCCGTCACGCGCTTCCTCTACGACACGTACGAGACGACGTCGGGCCTGCGCGACCGCGAGATCATCAAGCGCCTGCCGACCCTCGCGCCGCTGCTGACCCGCACCCTCGCCTCGCACGTCGACCGCCGATTCACCGATCCGCGTCTGCGGCAGATCCTCGGCTACCCCGCCGTCTTCCTCGGCGGCTCGCCGTATGGCGTGCCGAGCCTCTACCACCTGATGAGCCACCTCGACCTCGGCGACGGCGTGCTCTACCCGCGCGGAGGCTTCACCGAGGTCATCTCCGCCATCGAGCGCTGCGCCCGCGCCCGCGACGTCGAGATCCGCACGGGCAGCGAAGTGGTCGAGATCCTGACGACGGATGCCACCGCCACCGGCATCCGTCTGGCCGACGGCACCGTGCTCGACGCCGATCGCGTCGTCTCGACGGCCGATCTGCACCACACCGAGACGAAGCTGCTGCCGCCGCAGCTGCGCTCCTACCCGGAGCCGTGGTGGCGCTCGCGCACACCGAGCCCCGGTGCGCTGCTGGTGATGCTGGGCGTACGCGGAGAACTGCCGCAGCTCGCCCACCACACGCTGCTGTTCACGAGCGACTGGCGGACCAACTTCGAGGCGATCTTCGGCAAGGACACCCGCATCCCCGACCCCGCATCGCTGTATGTGTGCCGCCCGAGCGCGACCGACGACTCGGTCGCCCCGCCGGATCACGAGAACCTCTTCGTGCTCGTCCCGGTGCCCGCCGACCCCAGCCTCGGCCATGGCGGGATCGACGGCGCCGGCGACGCCCGGATCGAGCGCGCCGCCGATGTCGTCATCGAGCAGATCGCGCAGTGGTGCGGCATCCCGGATCTGGCCGAGCGCGTCGTCGTGCGCCGCACGGTCGCGCCGGCCGACTTCGAGGCCGATCTGCACGCGTGGCGAGGCAATTCCCTCGGCCTCGCGCACACGCTGGGTCAGAGCGCCGTCTTCCGGCCCCGCAACGTCTCGAAGAAGGTCGACGGGCTCATGTACGCGGGCACCTCGGTGCTGCCGGGGATCGGACTGCCGATGTGCCTCATCTCGGCGGAACTCATCGTCAAGCGCCTGCGCGGTGACCGCACCCCCGGTCCGTTGCCCACGCCGCGACGTGCGAGAGTGTGAGTGTGCCCGGCCTCTACCTCGTCGCGATCCTCGTCAGCGCAGCCGGCATCGCCGCTTTGGACGCGCGCTGGCGCCTGGCGGCGTGGCGCACGCCCGGCCGCACCCTGGCAGCCGTGGCGATCGGCACGGCGTTCTTTCTCGCGTGGGATGCCGCCGGGATCGCCCTCGGCGTCTTCGTCAAGGGCGACAGCCCGCTGCTGCTGGGGATCGACCTCGCCCCGCACCTGCCGGTCGAAGAGCCGGTGTTCCTGGCCTTCCTCTGCTATCTCGGCCTCGTCGCCTACGCCGCTGCCGATCGCTTCGTCGCCCGTCGGCGCGCCGCTGCCGAGTCGGGGGGCAGGTCATGACCTACCCGTTGCTCGTCCTGCCCTTCGTCGCCGTCACGGCGATCGTGACGCTCGCCACGGTCCGCCGTCCCCGTTTCGGACAGCGTATGGCGGCGTCGGGCATCGCCGCACTCGTGCTGGTCGTCCTGACGGCGGTCTTCGACAACCTGATGATCGCGGCTGACCTGTTCACCTACCCCGAACAGCACTTGAGCGGCATCCGCATCGGGTTGGCCCCGATCGAGGACTTCTCGTATGCCGTGTGCGCCGCCTTCCTGGTACCCGCCGTGCACACGCTGCTGGCCCGACGCACTCCCCGAGAGGCATGATGCGCTCCCGCACCGTCCTGGCGCAGCTGTTCGTCTCGTCTCGGCCCGTCAGCTGGATCAACACCGCCTATCCGTTCGCGGCGGCCTACCTGCTCACGACGCGGTCGATCGATGCCACGCTCATCATCGGCACGCTGTTCTTCCTGATCCCCTACAACCTCGCCATGTACGGGATCAACGACGTCTTCGACTACGAATCGGATCTGCGCAACCCGCGCAAGGGCGGCGCGCACGGCGCGATCCTCGACCGCCGCCTGCACCGCGCCACGCTGTGGGCAGCTGCACTGTCGTCACTCCCGTTCGTGGTGTATCTCGTCATCGTGGGCTCGCCCCTGTCGTGGCTCGTGCTCGCGATCAGCCTCTTCTTCGTCGTCTTCTACAGCGCGCCGCCGCGGCGGCTGAAGGAAGTCCCCTTCGCCGACTCGGTGACCAGCAGCATCCACTTCTTCTCACCGGCCGTCTATGCACTCGTGCTCGCGGGTGCGGCGTGGACGTGGCAGCTCGCGGCGATCATCGTCGCGTTCGCGCTGTGGGGCATCGCCTCGCACGCCTTCGGCGCCGTGCAAGACGTCTTGGCCGACCGGGAAGCCGGCATCGCCTCGATCGCGACCGTTCGTGGTGCTCGCTGGACGGTCTGGTTCGCGCTCGTCGCCTATGCCGCCGCAGGCCTCGCGATGCTCGCCACGGCGTGGCCCGGTCCGCTCGCGGCGATCGTCGTCCTGCCCTACCTCGCGACCGTCTGGCCGCATCGCCGCGTGACGGATGCGACGGCGGACACCGCGACCCGCGGGTGGGACCGGTTCCTCTGGCTCAACCAGTTCGGCGGCTTCGTCGTGACGCTGCTGCTCATCTGGTACGCGATCACGACCGCCTGAACGGCCGCGACTCCCGGCGGCGAGCCGGGCCTTCGTGGACGCACTCTCCGCGCCCGGCGACGGCTGGAGCAGTCTGCAGAGGCCGCCCGCGACCATCAGGGTCGGCGCAGCCCGGCGAGCGTGACGAACCACACGACGAAGAACGCCCCCGCCGGTGAGGCGGGGGCGTTCTTCGTGCGATCAGCGTTCGCCGAAGGCGATGAGCTTCTCGACGGCGGCGGTCAGTCGCTCATCCGCCTCGGCGAAGGCGGCGAGGTCGCCGGCCTGCAGCGCCGTGTTGCGGTCGATCATGGCCTGACGGGCCTCTTCGAGTGCCGTGGCGTAGTCGCCTGCCGGCGGCGTCGGCGCGGGCTGCTCGGTGCCGGGCTCGGTCGGGCTCGGCGTCGGGGTGGGTGTCGGAGCGGGGGTCTCGCCCTCGTCGGGCACGACCTCGCCGTCACCCGTCGTCGCACCCGAATCGCCACCGAACAGCGAGTCGAGTGCTTCGCTCAGCGTGTCCTCGAAGGCGATGTCATCGCCGAACGCGACGAGCACCTTGCGCAGCTGCGGCAGCTGGGTGCCCTCGGCCGCCTGCACGAAGACGGGCTGCACATAGAGCAGTCCACCGCCGACGGGCAGGGTCAGCAGGTTTCCGTTGAGCACTTCGGACTGGCCGATCGTGAGCACGTTGATCTGCTGCGACACCGTGGGATCCGAGTCGAACCGGTTCTGCACCTGGCCGGGGCCGGGCACCGTCGTCTCGGCCGCGATCTCCAGCATCCGCAGCTTGCCGTAGTTCTCGCCCTTCTTGCCCGCTTCACCGCCCGCGTTGGAATCGGCCGCGAGGTACCCCATCAGGACGTTCCGACTCTCGGCCCCCGTCGAAGACGACGGGATGAAGGTCGTGAACATCGAGAACGACGGGTCGTCCTGGCCCGGCATCTGCATCGTCAGGTAGTACGGCGGCTGCAGGGCGTTCTCGTTCTGCGGGTCGGCCGGGGTCGCCCAGGCGTTGTCACGCTCGTAGAACGACTGCGCGTCGTCGACGTGGTACACCTGCAGCATCGCGCGCTGCACCTTGAACAGGTCGGTGGGGTACCGCACGTGCGAGATGAGATCGGCCGGCATGTCCGCGATCGGCTTGACCTCGGTCGGGTAGACGTTCTGCCACGTCTGCAGCACGGGGTCTTCCGGCTCCCACGCGTACAGCGTGACCGAGCCGTCGTAGGCGTCGACGGTCGCCTTGACCGAGTTGCGGATGTAGTTGATGTCATCGAGCGCGAAGCGCGGCTGCGTGTTGTTCGAGTCGGCGATCGCGTCCGACAGCGACACGGTCGTCGAATACGGGTAGTTCGAGCTCAGCGTGTAGCCGTCCACGACCCACTTGATGCGTCCGTCCACGACCGTGGGGTACGGGTCGCGGTCGAGCTCGAGATACGGGGCGACCTTCGACACGCGCGTGAGCGGGTCGCGGTCGTAGAGGATCTGCGACTCGGCGTTCACGCCGTCGGCGAAGAGGATCTGCTCGGACTGGAACTTCAGCGCGTAGATGAGGCGGTTGAAGACGTTGCCGACCGAGGGTCCGCCGTCGCCGTCGAACGTCGTGCGCGGTCCCGCGTTGCCGTCGCTGCCCGACGGGTAGTCGAGCTCGATCGGGTCGGTGCCCTCGGGCGCGCCGACGATCGAGTAGGGCGGCGACGACTCGCCGAAGTACACGCGCGGCTGGAAGTCCGGGTTGTCCGAGAGGAAGCCCGCCGCCGGGATGCCGCGCTCGAGGAAGACGGGGTTTCCGTCGACCGTGCGCTCGTTGCCGGCTGCCGCGATCATGCCGTAGCCGTGGGTGTAGACGAGCGTCTCGTTGACCCACGAGGATCCGGCGCCGAGCTGATCGATGTTCAGCTCGCGGACCGACACGATCGTGTCCTGCATCTCACCGTCGATCTCGTAGCGGTCGACGTCGAGGGGGTTCTGGAACTGGTAGTACGGACGGTACTGCTCGAGCTGGCGCACCGTCGGGCCGATGATGGCGGGGTCCATGATGCGGATCTGCGTCGTGGTGGCGGCGTCGGCGCGCAGCTGACCCGCGTCGGCGGTCGTCTCGGCGGAGAATTCGGTCTTCTCGAGTTCGTCGATCCCGTACGCGGCCTTCGTGCCCTCGAGGTTGCGCTGATAGTACTCGCGCTCGTACGCGGCCTGGTTGGGCTGCACCTGGAAGGTCGTGACGACCCACGGGTAGCCGACGCCCAGCACGATGGCGACGACCACGAGCAGCGCCGTGCCGATGAGGGGGAAGCGCCAGCGGCCGATGACGGCCGTGACGAAGAACAGGATCGCGACGATCACGGCGACGATCGCGAGGATCATCTGACCCTGGATGACGGCGTTGACCTCGGTGTACCCGGGGCCCGTGATCCGCCCGCCGGCGCCGGGCTGCACGAGAGTCAGATAGCGGTCGATCCACAGGCTGACGCCCTGGACGAGCAGGTAGAGACCCGCGAGGACGGCGAGCTGGATGCGCGCGGACTTCGAGATGCGCAGCTCCTTCTGCCCGATGCGCACCGAGCCGTACAGGTACGACACGAGCGCGGTGACGAGCAGGCAGATGAGCAGGGTCGCCGAGACGAAGCCCACGACGGCGGCGTAGAAGGGCAGCGCGAACATGTAGAAGCCCGAGTCGAGCCCGAACTGCGGGTCGCTGTCGGCCGTCGCGACGCCGTTGATCCACATCCACGTGGTCTGCCACTGCGCCGACGCGGAGAAGCCGGCGAAGAAGCCGAAGAAGATCGGGATCCCCCACATCGCGAGCCGACGCAGCGGCTCGACCACTTCCTGATAGCGGTCGAGCTGCGAGCTCAGGCGCGCGTAGACGGGCCGCAGCCGGTAGGCGAGCTGGATCGCTCCCCACACCGGCACCGCCATGCCGAGGAATCCGACGACGAACATGATGACGCGCGCGGTCCACTCCGTGAGGAGGACACCGTCGAATCCGAGCTGCTCGAACCACAGCCATTCGGAGTACAGGTTCGCGAAGACGAAGAACGCCACCACCAAGGCGGCGATGATGGCGAGCGAGATCGCGATGATCCGGCGGGAGCGGGGGGGCGTGGCCTGGTTCGGCGCTGAGGTCGTGGTCACCTCCCCATCCTACGCGGCAGGATTCTGGGGTTTCGCCGAGTCCGCCACGGCGAGGCCGCTCAGCCGGTCGTGCAGGTCGGCAGCGCGTCGAGGTCGCCGTCCTCGCGGACGGCCTCGAGCACGTCGAGGGCGTCGTCGAGCGTCGCGACCGAGAAGACCCGCAGACCATCCGGCACGTGGCCCATGACCTCGCCGCAGTTGGACTGCGGCGCGAGGAACCAGTCGGCGCCGGCATCGAGCGCGCCCCACATCTTCTGACGGATGCCGCCGATCGGACCGACCGTCCCCTCGGCCGAGATGGTGCCCGTGCCGGCGAAGCTCTCGCCGCCGGTGAGCTCCCCCGGCGTGAGGACGTCGATGATGCCGAGCGCGAACATCATTCCCGCGCTGGGCCCGCCGACGTTGTCGATCTGGATCGTGACGTCGAAGGGGAACTCGTACTCATTGGTCAGGGTGACCCCGATGCGCCACACGGCGCCTTCGGCGCCCGCCGTCTCACGCGGAGTGAGCCGCACCGTGCGCTGCGCCCCGTCGCGTTCGATCTCGAGCGTCATCGTCGCACCGTCGCCCGACTCCACGAGGGCGCGCAGTGCCGCGGCATCGGCCACCGGCTCGCCGTCGGCGCTCACGATGACGTCCCCGACCTCGAGGACGCCCTCGGCGGCCGAGTCGGGAGCGATCGCGTGCACGAGCAGCGTTCGCCCGACGTCGTAGCCCAGCTCGATCAGGGCCGCCGCGGTGGCCTCCTGCTGCGAGTCGACCATGAGCGCGGCGCTCTCCTCGGTGCGCTCCTCACTCGTCTGCCCCGCTGGGAAGACCGAATCGATCGGCAGAACCGCCCGTGTCTGGTCGAACCAGGCCACCGCGAGCTCGAACCACGACGGCGTTCTCTCGCGGTTGCCGACGACCTGGACGGTGAGCAGATCCAGCGCACCGGAGGTCTCGTGGGTCTCGGCCCCGTCGACCGAGATGAGAGGCACCTCTTCACCGTCGGCGGTCGACGCCGTCCCGAGCGTGTTGTATACCGGCCCCGGGCGCTGCACGACGTACGAGGTCGGCAGGAAGGTCAGCACGAGCAGCACGACCATCGCGAGGGCGAGCGCCCACAGACCCGCGAGGACACCGCGCGTCATGCGACGGCGGCGGGGACGGATCGAGACGTTCTCGTCGAAGAGCGCCACGGCGGAACCTTCCTGTGCCTGGTCGTTCGCGACCGGCGTAAGGCGTTCAGCGTGCTGCCGGGGAGTGCGAGGGGATGCTGCGACTAGCGTAGATCCTGACGTCATGAACCGGCTGAAAGGCGCCTGAAGTGTCAGACGACGACCGCAACCCCGAAGACGATCTGCAGGAGCTGCTGCGTCAGCTGTTCGGAGGTCAGGGCGTCGACTTCGACCCCGAACAGCTCTCCCGGCTCACCGGCATGCAGATCGATCCGGCCATGATGCAGATGGTCATGCGCCACCTGCAGGGCGCTTTCGAAGGCGGCGAGGACGACGGCATCTCCTGGGATGCCGCCCGGCGCCAGGCCCTGCACATCGCCAACCAGGACGGCCTCGGTGTCACGACCGGAGAGCGCACGGATCTCGACCAGGCGTTCGCGCTCGCGACGCTGTGGCTGAGCGAGGCGACGACGATCTCGGATCTCGCCGCTCCCGCGCGCGCGATCACGCGGGGCGCATGGGTCGAGGCCACGCTCCCGGTCTGGCAGGAGCTCGCCGCGCCCGTCGCGACGAGCATGGCCGACGCGATGACCTCGGCACTCAGCGAGCAGGCGCCCGATGACATGCAGAGCATGATCCAGGGCGCTGGCAAGCTCATGCGCCTCGTGGGCGGGTCGCTCTTCGCGGCGCAGCTCGGCCAGGTCGTCGGCAACCTGTCGAAAGAGGTCGTGTCCGGCGGCGATGTCGGCATTCCCCTCATGCCCGATGGCGACGCCGCCATCCTGCCGCAGAACTTCGCCGATTTCGGCCGCGATCTCGAGATCCCCCACGACCAGCTCGCACTCTTCGTCGCGACGCGTGAGCTCGCCCACGCACGGCTCTTCCGGCACGCGCGTTGGCTGCGCCTGCACGTCATCTCGCAGGTGACCGAGTTCGCCCGGGGGGTGCACGTCGACACCGACGCGCTCGAAGAGCTCGCGGCGCGTTTCGACCCCGCCCAACCCGACGAACTGCGTCAGGCCATCGAGAGCGGCGCGCTGCTGCCCCAGCGCTCCGAGGCCCAGACCGCCGCCCTCACCCGGCTCGAGAACCTGCTCGCGACGATCGAGGGCTGGGTCGATGTCGTGACCGAGAACGCGCTCGCACGCCTGCCCTCCGCCGACCGGATCTCCGAGGTCGTCCGTCGTCGGCGTGCCGTCGGCGGACCGGCCGAACGGGCACTGGGTTCACTCGTGGGTCTCGAACTGCGGCCGCGCCGCATGCGCGAAGCCGCCGCGATGTGGCGCGCCGTGACGGACGCCGTCGGCGTCGCCGCTCGCGACGCCCTGTGGGACTATCCCGACCTCATGCCCACCGCCGAGGACATCGACGACCCCGCCGGTCTCGTCGCGCGGCTCGAGGCCCGCGCGCGAGGAGAAGCACCCGCCCGCGACGAGATGGATGACGCGCTCGAGCGACTTCTCGCGGGCGAGGAGGCCGAGAACGGCACTCCCGGCGACGACGCTCCCGAAGACGGCACCCCCGAGGACAATCAGCCGGTCTGAGTCGATCGGCTCCTCCCCAGGGGCGCCGGCCTGTGGATTACCGCCCGCGCGACGGCGTGGCGCGGCATGATCTCGTCATGCTCCGTCTCGATCCCGCGCATCCGCCTGTGTGGCGCACCCCCTCGACCCTGCAGTTCGGTGCCGATGCGCGCGCGATCCTCACCGACACCGTCCCGTGGCAGGAACGGCTCGTGCGCGAACTCGAGATCGGCATCCCCGATTCGGCGGTCGATCCCGTCGCCCTCGCGCTCGGGGCGCCGGAGGGCGGGGCGAGCGCGCTGCTCGACGTGCTGCGACCCGTGCTCATCGCCGACGGGCCGCTCCTGCGCGTGCGCGCCGTCCTCGCACCGTCACCGGTGTTCGACTCCGCTCTCGTCGCGGCTGTCACGAGGGGTCTCGCGTCGACCGGAGTGCAGATCGTCGACGACCCCGCGGCCGAACCGCCCGACATCGCCGTCGTCATCGCGCATCACGCCGTCGAGCCCCGCCTCGTGAGCGGGTTCATGTCCGCCGACGTGCGACACGTGCCGATCGTCTTCTCGGGACACGGGGCCGACGTCGGGCCGCTCGTCACTCCCGGGCGCACACCGTGCACGTCATGCCTGGCGGCGCATCGGCGCGATGCGGACGCCGCCTGGCCCGCCGTCGCAGCCCAGCTCGCTCACCGCGCGGCGCCCGCGATCGCGGGCAGTCTCGCCCTCGAGGCGGGCATCGCGGTCATGCACCTCATCCGCGAGGATGCCCGGCACCCGGAGCGCTCGTCGACGACCTCGCTGGTGCTGCACCGCGACCGCGCGCACCGCGAGATCCGGATGCATCGACCGCACGCAGAGTGCCGCTGCCGATCTCTCGCAGGAACCGCGAGGGCTGCCGGTTCCGGTGCCCCCGCGCCCACGACAGAGCGAGCGTACGCGCGGCCCGCGTGATGCCGACGTAGGCGAGCCGTCGCTCCTCGTCGACCTGCTCGAAGGTCGTCGCGTAGCTGATCGGAAGCTGACCCTCGGCCACCCCCACGAGATGCACGTGGTCCCACTCGAGGCCCTTCGCGGCGTGCAGCGTCGCGAGGGTCACGGTGCGCAGGGCGGGTTCGTCGTGCGTGCGCGCACGCGCCATGAGCTCGTCGGTGAAGGCGCGCAGCGTCGTCGTCGCGGGTGCTTCCTCGGCCAGTCGCAGCACGGCGGCACGCGCCTCCCACGCATCGCGCAGAGCACCCCCCGCTTCGGGCGGATCGTCGGTGAGCCCGCGTGAGCGCAGGATGTCGCGGACGGTGTCGACGAAACCCGTCGCGATCGGCGCGACCGTCGCCGCACGCAGCTCCATGATCGCCTGGCGCACTTCGGGCAGGTCGAAGAAGCGACGACCGCCGAGCACCGTCACCGCGACACCGGCGTCGGCGAGGGCGCGGCTGATCTCCGCCGATTGGGCGTGCGCGCGATAGAGCACGGCGATCCCGCGCGGGTCGACGCCGTCCTGAAGCTGCGCGCGGACGCGGGCTGCGACACCGCGCGCCTCGGACTGGTCGTCCGGGTACTCCGTCACGGTCGGTGCAGGTCCCTCGGCGGCGGCACGCTCGGCGGCGGTCAGGTGCAGTGCGCCGGGACGACCGCGCATGAGCGCGTTCGCGACCGCGAGGATCGCGGCATCCGATCGGTAGTTCGTCTCGAGCCGCACGACAGTGGCATCGGCATGCCTGCTCTCGAACTCGAGGAGGTACTTCGCCTCGGCACCCGTGAACGAGTAGATCGTCTGGCTCGCGTCGCCGACGACGCACAGATCCTTGCGCTCGCCCAGCCACAGTTCGAGCAGCCGATGCTGCAGGGGCGAGACGTCCTGGAACTCGTCGACGGTGAAATGCCGATACTGCTCGTGCACCGCCCGCGCGACCTGCGGCTCGGCCTCGAGCATGCCCGCGCACGAGAGCAGGACGTCTTCGAAGTCGATCTGGCGCCGCTCGTCTTTGAGTCGCTCGTACGCGCGCTGCAGATCGATGACCCGATCCACCGGCAGCCGGCCGACACCACGAGGGCGAGCGGCGGCGTACTGGTGCGTCGAGCGCATCGTGACCTTGCGCCACTCGATCTCGGAGGCGACGTCCCGCAGCGTGGGCGTGTCCAGATCGAGCCCGATGCCGTCGGCGGCATGTGCGAGCAGACGCACCTTGTTGTCGACGATCCGCGGCATGGTGTCCCCGGCGAGAGTCGGCCAGAAGAAGTTCAACTGCGCCAGCGCCGCCGCGTGGAACGTGCGGGCCGCGACGCCCTCGACTCCGAGGGCTCGCAGCCGCCCGCGCATCTCGCCCGCTGCCTTGGCCGTGAAGGTCACCGCCATGACGCGCCCGGGCGAGTACGCCCCGACGTCGACGCCGTGAGCGATGCGATGCGTGATGACCCGGGTCTTTCCCGTGCCGGCACCCGCGAGCACCGCGACGGGACCCCGCAGCGTCGTGACGGCTTCGCGCTGCCGGTCGTCGAGTCCCTCCAGCGCGCGATCGGTCACGACCGGCCCCCGTGCCAGCCGCTGATGAGGCGATGGGCGATCGAGGCGGGCCCCGGCAGCAGGATCTCGCTGCGGCCGGCGAGCGCGTCGCCGACCTCGTCACGCGTGAACCAGCGCACAGCCGCGATCTCCTCGCCGTCGGCGAGCGCCGCGTCGTCGTCGACGGCCGTCGCGAAGAAGCCGAGCATGAGCGAACGCGGGTACGGCCACGCCTGCGAACCGCGGTAGCGCACGTCGACGACGTCGACGCCGGACTCCTCGCGCACTTCGCGGTGCACGGCCGCTTCGAGCGACTCCCCCGCCTCGGCGAACCCGGCGAAGCACGAGAAGCGGTCGGCGCTCCACAGTGCGTTCGAGCCGAGCAGCACGCGCTCGGCGTCGGTCGCACTCGTGACGGCGACGATGACGGCGGGGTCGGTGCGCGGGAAGTGCTCACGTGCGCACCCGGGACAGCGTCGCGACCAGCCCGCGTTCTCGACATCGCACCGTGCGCCGCAGGCGGGACAGTGCGGCGCTTCGCGCAGCCACCGGCCGAGGCTCACCGCCGCGACGAACGCGTCCGCGTCTTCTCCCGCGAGAGCGCCGCCGGCGGTGCGCAGGCCGGCCCAGCCCTGCGGCGCGTCGAACGGGTCGAGCTCGGCGGGTTCGACGGCCGCGGCGAGCAGCGCGGCGCCGTCGGACGCACGGCCGATGAAGCCCCACTCCGCACCGTGCGGAGCGGCATCGGCGGCGACCCAGTGCAGTCGATCGGGGCCGGCCAGCGGCGCCGCGTCTCCCGCGACGACGAGCACGCGCGTCGCGGGGTCGGCTCGCGCGTCGTCGATGAGACCGGGGACAGCGCGCTCGTGGGCGGACCGGTCGAGGGCTCCGTCACGCACATCGCGCACCGTCATGCAGGCCCCTTCACATCTGTTCGCAGACCGTGGCCACCGGACACCGGGTCGTGGTGTGCGGGCGTGGCGCGAGGACGGCCCGGCGCGCCCCACCTAACCTGGGCACATGGCACGCTCTCCGTTCACTCTAGCCGCGTCCATAACGTCGGCTCTTCCCCGGGTCGGCGTCGTCGGAGTGGGCACGCTGACCGAGGGCGCGGGCGGTCGATACGACACCGCCGTCGCCGATCTCGAGGACGGTCGGCGCGTCGTCGTCCGTGTTCCGACCGAGCCCGCGGCCGGTGCCGAGCTCGCCGCCGAGGCGCGCGCGCTCCGCGCGCTGACGCCCGGAGTGCGCAACCTGTTGCCGTTTCGCGCCCCCGAGCTGCTGGGCGAGACGGCGCTCGACGGTGAACGGGTCGCCGTCGTCGACTTCCTCCCCGGGTATCGCGTCGACCCGGGGCATCTTCCCGCGGGGCGAGGTGCTGCCACGTCGCTCGGCGAAGCGCTCGCGGCCGTGCATTCGCTGCCCACGTCGGTCGTGCGCACCGAGGGGCTTCCCGTACGCACTCCCGCCCAGGTGCGCGACGACGTCTCCCGCCTCGTCGACCGCGCCATCGCGACGGACGTGCTCCCGCCTGCGCTCGCGGACCGCTGGCGGCGCGCGCTGACGGCAGAGGAGCTGTGGCATTTCGAATCGGCCGTCGTGCTCGGCGGCATCGGGTCGGCGTCGTTCCTCTTCGAAGATGTCGACGACGCCCCTCGCGTCACGGGTCTGCTCGAGTGGCACGGTCTGGCGGTGGGTGACCCCGCGATCGATCTGCAGTGGCTCGCCACGGCGCCCGCCGCAGCCGACGACGTCTACGCGGCCTACACGGCGCACAGCGAACGCGCCCCGGATGCCCGTGTGCGCGAACGCGCACGACTGTACGCCGAGCTCGAGTTCGCGAAGTGGCTCATCCATGGCCACGAATCCGAGCGCCCCGACATCGTGGACGATGCCTCCGCACTGCTCGATTCGCTCGCGGCGAGTGTCGGCGCCGAAGACCTCGTCGCCGACGGGCACCTCGACGTCGACGATGCGATCGCCCTGCTCGATCGCATGCCCGCGGCATCCGCCGTGCCCGTCGACACCTCGATGCAGACCGACGCCTACGATCCCGAGCAGCTGTCGCAGTGGATCGCCGACGAAGACGACGAGGCGCCACGAGACACGGACGCCGCCGAGACGGATTCCGACGCGGATGCCGACGAGCCGGCGTCATCCGGTGGGATGGAGTGGACCCCCGACGACGTCTCGACGGGACCCGTCGATGTCACGCCGCGCCGCGCGGACGACGGCGATGCGGTCGCCGACGCGGAGCGCGCATCCGACGCCGCGCTGCGCCGCTGGCTCGCGGACTGATCGCGGGACTCACCCGCGCAGGATGACGCCGTCCGAGACGTAGTACAGCACGACGTCGATCCGTTCCATCGGCACCCCGTGCTTGGCGTGGTAGGCGCGACGGTACAGCTCGAGCTGCAGCATCCGTTCACGTCGCTCGGCCTCCGTGCGCGGCGAGACGCCCGTCTTCCAGTCGACGATCTCGATGCGATCGCCGCGTCGGTACACGGCGTCGAGCTTGCAGATGATGACGTGCGGACGCCCGTCGAGGTCGGACTCGGTGAAGTCGATCTCGGTCTCGACCTCGAGCGGCTGCAGCGGCGCCCACTCCGATGCCAGGAACCGTTCGCGCAGCGCCGCGAGCGCGTCGGCGTCTTCGGCGGAGGCCTGCGTGTCGGGGAGCTCGTCGTCGGTCTCCCACAGCGCATCGTCGATCGAGCCGCTCAGCCCGACATGACCCGAGCGCTGCTCGACCCACGCGTGGAAGAGCGTCCCGAGGCGCGTCTGGCGGAAGGGCCGCTCGGGCATGGGCCGCGCGAGCCGGGCGAGCGTGCCGTCGTAGTCGGCCACGAAGTCCTTGTAGCGGGATGCCGCGATCCGCACGGGTGCGACGGGTGCCGGTGCCCCGCGCCGCGCCTCGCGCTCGGCCAGGAGCAGTGCGACATCGTCGTCGGGGCGTGCCGGCGGAGCATCGAGGGCGGCACGGGCCACGCCCGCCGCGCGCTCGACGACGTCCCGGCGCGACCCGAGCGGGTCGATGGGCCAGCGCAGCAGTCGCCGCTCGCCCGCGTACGGGTTGTCGCCGATCTCGTCGTCGGGACGGGCGGCACCGAGCGCGTCGGCGATCTCGAGATAGAACGTGCTGCACGCCCGGGGCCGCTTCGTGCCCGACCAGCTCGCGCCGGTGAGCAGCAGGTGCTCCCGTGCTCTCGTGACGGCGACATAAGCCAGGCGACGCTCCTCTTCGAGGTGCCGTGCCTTGTTGGCCGCGACGAACTCGTCGTACGCCTGCTTCAGCTCCTGCTGCGTGTCGCAGCTGCTCCAGGGCAGCACGGGCAGCCACCGCGCGTCTCCGCGGAACGCGTACGGCAGGATGCCGAAGCGGAGCCACGCCTTGGCATCTCGCGACGTGCCGGGCAGCTCGTCGGCCACCAGGCGCACGACGGCGACGGCATCCCACTCGAGCCCTTTCGAGCCGTGGATCGTGAGCAGCTGCACGACGTCGTCCTCGGGCGGCTCGGTCCGGGGCGCGAACTCGTCGAGCTGCTCGGCGTGGTCGAGCCATGCCAGCAGGCTCGACAGCGAGCCGGTCTCGTCTGCGGCGAGGAAGGCGTGCACTTCGTCGACGAAGGCACGCAGCTGCGCGGCGGCGATGCGGGCGGGGCCGCGCGCCTCGTTGGCGGCCAGTTCGACATCGAGGCGCAGTTCGCGCTCGACCAGGCGCACGAGCTCGGGGATCGGCATGCCGGCCGCCTGCCGCAGGCCTGCGAAGACGGCGGCCGCCTCGCGCAGTCGCTCACGCGCTTCGGCGGTGAAGCCGGCGAGCCATCCGTGATCGGGCTTGTGACGCAGCACGAAGTCGAGGGCGTCGACGAGCGACCCGTCGTCGTCGGCCGCGCTGCCGCGGATCGCCGCGATCACGTCGGGCGCGAGCGGCTGCAGGGCGGCGTCGTGACGGGCGATCCGTCGCGCGAGGCCGGCGAGCTCACGCAGGTCGGGCAGGCCGATCCCCCACCGCGGTCCGGCGAGCAGCCGGATGAGCGACGAGCCGGCCCCGGGGTCGCTGAGAACCCGCAGCGCGCTCACGACGTCGACGACCTCGGGGGTCGAGAGCAGACCGCCGAGCCCCAGGATCCGGTGCGGGATGCCGCGTCGCCCGAGCGCGTCGCCGAAGCGCACCATGTGCTTCTTGCTGCGGAACAGGATGGCGCCGGTCGTCGTGTCCCCCCGCGCGGCGCGTTCGGCCCGCACCCGGTCGAACCAGGCCGCGACGCTCTCGGCTTCGCTGTCGAGGTCGGCCTCGAAGACGAGCTCGACAGCTCCTTCCGGTGCCGCCGGTCGGGCACGCAGCTCATCGACGGGAACAGGCGCCGTCGCCGCGAGCGGCGCGAGCACGGCGTTGGCCGCGGTGAGCACGGACGTGCTGTTGCGCCAGCTCGTCGCGAGCGAGAAGCGCGCGCAGTCCCCGCGGGCGAACGCCTCGGCGAAGCCACCGAGATTGCCGGCGCTGGCCCCGCGCCACCCGTAGATCGCCTGGTGCGGGTCGCCGACGGCCATGACGGCGGTCTGCGCGAAGACGCCCGACAGCAGATCCGTCTGCACGACCGACGTGTCCTGATACTCATCGAGCAGGACCACGCGGAACCGATCGCGCAGATCCTGCGCCACGACGGGGTGCGCGCGCACGGCTTCGAGCGCCCCCGCGACCTGGTCGGAGAAGTCGATGACCCCCAGACGCCGCTTCTCGGCGGCGTAGTCGCGGGCGAGGTCTGCCAGGAGTGCGAGCGCGTCGACCTTCTCGACGGCCTGCGCGACGTCGGCGTAGACGACCGTGCCCTTGCGGGTCGACGGCAGCTGCAGGACCGTGCGGAACCGCTCGGGGAACGCGGCGAGATCGTCGAAGTCGACGAGGTTGTCGACGCCGTCGCGCGCAATGCGCAGGGCGCCGTCGATGATCGAGCGCACCGCCTCGGCGCGCATCTCGAGTCGCGGGTCGTCGGAGGCGAACACGACGCGCCGCATGAGCAGCCACGCGGCGGATTCCGACAGCACAGCCGCTTCGGAATCGCGCCCGATCCGCAGCGCATTCTCGCGCACGATCTGGTCGGCGAAGCTGTTGTAGGTCGCGACCGTGGGCCGGTCCAGCAGCGCGTCGTCGTCGGTCGTCTGCGGCATCGCCGACGTCGCCGCCGCGAGCGTGTCCAGCGACGCGAGGCGCAGCAGCGTCCGGCGCGAGCCGTCGGGAGTCTCGCGCTCGAGCCGGCCGAAGACGTCGAGTCGGCCTTCGGCGTGCAGGGCGGGCAGATGCGGGAGAAGGCCCCGGCGTTCGAACTCGCCGAGCCGCGCGAGACGACGCTGGATGCGCTCGGAAAGCTCACCGGCGGCCTTGCGCGTGAAGGTGAGCCCGAGCACCTCGTCCCGGCGCACGAGTCCGTTCGCGACGAGCCAGACGACGCGACCGGCCATCGTCTCGGTCTTTCCGCTGCCGGCCCCGGCGACGACGAGCGCGGGGGCGAGCGGCGCCTCGATGACGGCGGCCTGCTCATCGGTCGGCGGGAACTGTCCCAGCGCGGCGGCGATGACCCGTGCCGAGAGCACGGGCGCGGCGGGGGCCGTCATGACGCGCTCACCGCGCCGATCGTGTGGATCCGGCACAGCCCGTACGCGTGCTCGTCGCGGCAGTGCTCTTCGAAGGGAGCCGCGAACATCGTGCCGCGCATCGTCGTGACGGCCGCTCGCACGCGCTCGAGGAAGGCCTCACGTCGCTCATCGTCGAACGGCGGCTGCCGCGGGGTGGCGTAGTCGACCCTGGTGGATGTGGGCTTCAGCACGAGCAGCTGGGCGCCGCCGGGGGGCAGCCCCGCGGCGGCGGGGATCGCTCCGCCCTCGAACGCCAGCTGGTACGCCGCCAGCTGCGGGTTGTCGACGACCTTCGCGTCGGTCTGCGGCTCGTTCTTGCCCGTCTTGAGGTCGACGATGACTACCTCGCCCTCTGGTGTGCGCTCGACTCGGTCGATGTATCCCGACAGGATCACGCGGTGCTCGCCCGTGGCGTCGTCGACGTCGACGGGCACCTCGAAGTGCGGCTCGGCGCTGATCAGCGCGCCACCGGCGTCTTCGAAGCGGCGCAGGTAGAGGTGCAGTCTGTGCACGAGGTCGCGCGCGCGCTCCTTCTCGGCCCGTGCGCGCCATTCCGCCTCGAACGACAGCTCGCCCCACCTCGTCTCGACCTGCCGCCACAGGGCGGTCTCGTCATTCGACTCGGCGTGTTCGAGAGCCGCGTGGATGATCGTGCCGACGCCCGCCGTCGTGCCGCCGGGGTCGCCGCCCAGGTCGGCGATGACCCAGTTGAGTTCGCACTCCTCGAGGGCGTGCAGACGCGACGGCGAGACGCGGATGTCCTCGCGTGCGAGGTCGCGCAGCGGACCGTCCGAGGTGACGGGCCTCACGCCGAACCACTCCCGCGGATGTGCGCCGGCGACACCCGCGTCGGCGAGGAGCGCCAGCTGATGTGCCGCGTGATCGGATGCCGCCGAGCCCGGCGCCGTCGTGAGGGTGCGGCGGTGCCGTGCGACGAGGCCGCGCAGCGACAGCGGATGCTCGACCGTGTGCTGCTGGGCGGGAGGCAGCAGCTCGAAGAAGGGGCTCGGTCCGGTGTCGTCGTCGTCGACGGCCGTCACGATGACCCGCGCGGTCGCGCGCGACAGCGCACGGGCGAGCAGACGCAGCTCATCGTGCATCGCGGCGCGGCGCCGATCGACCGTGCCGGCCGGCTCGTCCGGCGCGCGCTGAGCCGCGCCGGCCAGCCGCCACGTCTCGAGCAGGCTGCCGCGCAGCCGCGTGTTGGGCCAGACGTTCTCCTGCACGCCCGCCACGACGACGGTGTCGAACTCGAGCCCGAGCGAGCCCGCGGGGGTGAGGATGCGCACACTGTCGTCGATGCTCGGCGCGTCGAGTCGGTCTTCGGCGACGTCCGTGTCGAGGATGCCGCGCACGAAGACCCGCGGATCGGCGTCGAGGGATCGCTCGACGAATCGCTTCGCCGTCTGGAAGAGCGCGACGAGCGCATCGAGGTCGCGGTCGGCCTGCTCGGCCAACGGGCCGCTCCCCCGCGCGAGCTCGCCCCAGCCGCGTTCGAGACCGCTGCGCTCCCACGCCGTCCAGAGCAGTTCGTGCGCCGTCGCTCCGCGTTCGAACTCGGCGCGCAGCTCGGCCAGCGTGCGCGCGAGCACGGCGCCGCGCCGCGCTTCGCGCGTGTCGATCAGGTCGAACTCGATCGGCTGGACCATCGCCGACAGCAGCAGGTCGCGACCCGGCCGGTCACCGCCGACCGCGAGCTCGCTGTGGCGCAGAGTCGAGATGAGGCGGCGCAGCTGGATCGCATCGAGGCCGCCGTAGGCGCCCGTGAGCACCGCCGCGACGTCGTCGAAGGTCCATGCGCCGTCCATCGCGATCTCGGTCAGGCGCAGCAGGTCTCGTACGGCGCGGTGCAGGCCGAGCGCGCGCCCGGGTCCCGCCGACCGCGCGGGAACGTCGCGGGCGGCGAGCTCGGCCTCGAGGGCCGTCACCTGCCGCGTGTCGTGGGCGATCACGGCGCAGCGGCTCCACGCGACGCCGTCGTGCACGTGGCGCTCTCGCAGCAGCCGCGCGATCGCGTCGTACTCCTCTGCCGCGGAGCGCACCGTCAGAGCGCGCACCGAGTCGTCGGGTTCGGCGGTGCCGGGACCGCCCCGGTGCGCGACGATCCCGACGGCACCGATGCGCTGCGTCACCCGCCGCACGGTCTCGGCCTGCCAGCTCGATCCGCGATGACATGTCTCGAGCACGTGCAGATCGCCCAGGCTCGACGCGAGCCGGGCGAAGTTCTCGGGGGTCGCCCCGCGGAAGGCGCCCGATCCGACATCGGGGTCTCCGAAGGCGAGGACGGCGACGTCGCGGTCGCGCAGGGCCTCGACGAGCTCGACCCCGCCGAGCGTGAGCTCTTGCGCGTCGTCGACGAGCACGACACGGATGCCGTCGACCGCGTCGAGGCCGGGCACGCCTTCGCGCAGCAGGCCGACCGCTTCGCGCACGAGGCCCGCCGCGTCGCGGTGCGCGCCGCGCATGTCGGCGCGCACGTCGAGGTACTCCCGGAAGAACGACGCGAGCGAGCTCCACACGTCGATGCCGTCGCGTTCGGCGAGCGCCTGCAGCCGGGGCGCGTCGATCCCGAGCGTCGTGCACTCGGCGAAGAACGTGCGCACCTCGGTGCGGAAGCCCGGCGTCGACCGGATTGCGGCATCGAGCCACGCCGGCCAGCGTGCGCGACCGGTCGCTTCGTCTTCGGCGTCGCCCTCGAGCAGGTCGTGGATGATCTGGTCCTCATCGCCGCCGGTGAGCAGCTGCGGCGGCTCGCCGCCCGCCGTGACGGATGCCGCGCGCACGATCTGGAACGCGAAGGAGGCGACCGATCGCGCGAGCGGTCCGGACGTCGCGCGCCCCACGGCGAGCGCGAGACGGTCGCGCAGCGCGGTCGCCGTCTGCCGCGACGGCGTGAGCACGACGATCGCATCGGGGTCGACGCCGCGCGCGACGAGCGCGCCGACGCGCGCGACGAGCGTCGCCGTCTTTCCGCTGCCGGGCATGCCGGCCACGGTGCCGGACGCGTCGAGAGCGAGTTCGACGACGGCGCGCTGCGACGCGTCGGGCGACGCGGCATCCTGCCCTGGAACCATGACCACGACGCTAGCGCGCGGCACGGACATCGCCCGTTCGCCGAGAGCGTCGGCGCGACGCGGAGGAGCGTCGGCGCGGTGTCGTAGAGTTGCCATGCCCCCGGGGACCGGCCCCGGCACGCAGGAGGTCATTCACGTGGAGATCCGCATCGGCATCGCCAACACGGGACGCGAGCTCACGTTCGAGACGAACGAGCCCGCCGCCGACGTCAAGAAGTCCGTCTCCGCCGCGCTCGACGCGGCCGCGACCCACGTCACCTTCACCGACGTCAAGGGCAATGCGTACATCGTGCCCACGGCAGGCCTGGCCTACATCGAGGTGGGCACCGAAGAGTCCCGCCGCGTCGGATTCGTCGCCTGACGGCCATGCAGATCCTGCTCGCACTCATCGTCGGCGCGGTCATCGGCGTCGGCCTGCACTTCCTCGTCAGCGACCGTCCCACGCGCGGTGTCGTCGTCGCCCCGATGCTCGGCGCCGCCGCGGCCGGCCTCGCCTGGACGATCCTGACCTGGTCGGGGATCGGCATCGACTCCCCGTGGCCCTGGCTGTCGGCGCTCGTGGTGCCCGCCGTCGTCGTGTGGCCGGCGCTGGTCGTCCTCGCCCGCACGCGTCTCGCGCACGATGAGCGCGCCCGCACGCGGCTGAAGATCGGCTGACCCCCCGCGCGGCTACGCCGCGAGGCCCATCGCGTCCATGCGGCGCGAATGGGCCGCCATGAGCTCGGTGAACACGGGCTCGACCTTCTCCTCGTCCGCGATGCGCAGGCCGCCCGGACGCAGCGCGGCACGCGCGATGAGCAGCGTGTCGCCGACGAGCCGTCGCCCCCACATCGCCAGGAGCGACTTCCATTCGGGGTCGCTCTCGATCGTGGCGCCGATGATGTCCACGATCGCCTGGCGGTCGTCATCGGCCTGCAGGATGCGCGCGACGATGCGTCCGGTCTCGGCATAGCTCGACGCGAGCGCCAGGTAGAAGTCGTCGAGCATCCCGGCCGTGATGTGCACCGACAGCATGGTCTCCTGCGGTCTTCCGCCGTGCGTGGCCCGACGGAAGGCGTCGAGCGGCTCGCGGAAGGGCAGCATGATCGCCGTCGGGTCGTCGCCTCGTTCGCGGATGACGGCGACGAGCTCCTGGTGCTTCGTCAGCGCCGCGCCCGCCGCACGCGAAAGCGATTCCTTCTCGGCGAGCTCGGGGGTCAGCGCGATCAGCTCGCTGAGCGTCTCGAAGAACCCGAGCTGCAGATACGCGGCCTGCCCGAGGAACGTGTCGATGTCCGGAGCGAGCTCCTCGAAGTCGACGCGCGTCGCCCCGCCGAAGTCACCCCGCGCCCGGAGCGAGAGGGCTTTCGTCGCGGGTGTCTTGCGCTGCCAGAACCACTTCACCACGCCACAAGACTACGGCTGCCGGCCCCGCCGGCTCACGGTCGGTATCCTTGAGGGGTCCCGGCGACGGATCGGGACCCCCGCGCCTGTGGCTGAGTGAAGGGCGTGGACCACTCATCCCGGCGGCTTCTCACCGCCAGACAGGCTCATATCGTGACGACTTTCGCCGAACTCGGCGTCGATCAGGACATCGTCGATGTCCTCGCGGCCAAGGGCATCGTCGATGCCTTCCCCATCCAGGAGCAGACGATTCCGCTCGGGCTTCCCGGCCAGGACATCATCGGCCAGGCGAAGACGGGAACCGGCAAGACGTTCGGATTCGGCATCCCCGTCGTCCAGCGGCTGGGCAAGGACCCCGAGCACGGTGTCAAGGCGCTCATCGTCGTGCCGACCCGCGAACTGTGCGTCCAGGTCTACGAAGACATCGACATGCTGACGTCGGGTCGTTCGACGAACGTCGTCGCGATCTATGGCGGCAAGGCGTACGAAGGTCAGATCGAGCAGCTCAAGGCCGGTGCGCAGATCGTCGTCGGCACACCGGGCCGGCTCATCGACCTCAACAACCAGCGGCTCCTGGACCTCTCGAACGCGACCGAGGTCGTGCTCGACGAGGCCGACAAGATGCTCGACCTGGGATTCCTCCCCGACATCGAGAAGATCTTCTCGAAGGTCCCCGCGGTGCGCCACACGCAGCTGTTCTCGGCCACGATGCCGGGCCCCATCGTCGCGCTCGCTCGTCGCTTCATGACCAACCCCATCCACATCCGCGCGACGGACCCCGACGAGGGCCTCACGCAGGCCAACATCAAGCACCTCGTCTACCGCGCGCACTCGCTCGACAAGGACGAGATCATCGCGCGCATCCTCCAGTCGGAGGGCCGCGGCAAGACCGTCGTGTTCACGCGCACCAAGCGCGCGGCGCAGAAGCTCGTCGACGAACTCAACGACCGCGGCTTCAACGCGGGCGCCGTGCACGGCGACATGAGCCAGGAGGCGCGCGAGCGCTCGATGGCCGGGTTCAAGGCCGGCAAGAAGGACGTGCTCATCGCGACCGACGTCGCCGCGCGCGGCATCGACGTCGACGATGTGACGCACGTCATCAACCACACGATCCCCGACGACGAGAAGACCTACCTGCACCGCGCCGGCCGCACGGGCCGCGCGGGCAAGACCGGAATCGCCGTGACCTTCGTCGACTGGGACGACCTGCACAAGTGGGCGCTCATCAACCGTGCCCTCGAGTTCGGCCAGCCCGAGCCCGTCGAGACCTACTCGTCGAGCCCGCACCTGTACAGCGACCTCGACATCCCCGAGGGAACGAAGGGCCGCATCGCGACGGCGCCGAAGACCCAGTCCGTCAAGACGCAGCGCCCGGCCCGGGCCGCCGACGCCGCCGCCGAGGCGGGGGCGGCCGATGTCGGCACGAGCCGTCGACGCCGACGCCGCCGCGACTCGTCCGAGAAGGTCGGGGCGACGTTCGCCGAAGGCGGCGAGACGGGCGCGGCACAGAGCACCGCCGAGGCCTCCGGCACCGAGCGGGATGCGGACGGCGCCGGAACGCACGACGGCGGCGGCAAGGAGCACCACGACGGCAACCCGTCGCCGCGGCGACGCCGTCGGCGCCGCGGGCCCCGCTCGGGTCAGGCGCCCGCAGCGAACGCCTGATCTCGGATCGTTACCCACGGGGCCCACGAGGCCCGCGAGGGCGCGCTATCGTGAGCGCTGACGGCGCAGGGGCGCCGTCGTCCCCGTCAGAAAGGCACGATCGTGCGATTCTTCGAAACCGTCGAATACCAGGGCTTCTGGGGTTCCTTCTGGGACCTCATCTGGTGGTTCCTGTGGGCCTTCATCTTCGTGGCGTACCTGTTCGCGCTGTTCGCGATCATCTCCGACCTCTTCCGTGACCACAAGCTGAGCGGGTGGTGGAAGGCCGTGTGGGTCTTCTTCCTGATCTTCTTCCCGTTCGTCACGGCCCTCGTCTACCTCATCGCCCGCGGCGGCGGGATGGCCGAGCGCAGCGCGACGCAAGCGCGACAGATCCAGCGCGCGCAGGACGACTACATCAAGCACGTGGCGGGCTCCAGTCCCGCCGACGAGATCGCGAAGGCCAGGTCGCTCCTGGATGCCGGGACGATCTCGCACGAGGAGTACGAGCACCTCAAGGCACGGGCGCTGGCCTGACCTCGCCCTGCCGCAGCGGCCTCGTCCCCCTCAGGGGTGGACGGGGGCGCTTCCCGTTCCGAGCTCGATGAGGCGCTGCACCATGTCGTCCGACGTCATGTTCTCGCCCGGCACATTGGGCTTGCCTAGGCCGTGGTAGTCGCTCGAGCCCGTCACGACGAGGTCGCGGTCCGCGACGATCCGGCGCAGCATCCGGATGCCGGGCTCGACGTTCTCGCGGTGTCCCAGCTCGAAGCCCGCGAGACCGGCGTCGAGCATGCGACGCAGCAGCGCACGCGGAAGAACCCCCGCCCGCCCCGCGGGGTGGGCGATGATCGGCACTCCCCCGGCAGCGACGACGAGTTCGACCGCCGTGACCGGATCCGGCGCGTACAGGTCGACGTAATACGCGCCGCGCGGACTGAGGATGCTCGAGAACGCCTCGGTGCGGTCCCGCACGAAACCTCGCGCGACGAGGGCATCGGCGATGTGCGGGCGACCCACCGTCGCGCCGTCGATCGTCTGGGCGAGGATATCGTCCCAGTGCAGGTCGTAGTCGCGCCCGATGCGATCGGCCATGAGGCGCGCGCGATCGAGCCGCGACGAGCGGATGCGATCCGTCATGGCCCGCAGGCCCGCGGCATCCGGATCGATGAGGTAGGCCAGGATATGGACGCTGCGCCACTCGTGGCGAGCCGACAGCTCCATGCCGGGGAGGAACGTCATGCCCAGCGACGTCGCCGCTTCGGCCGCCTCCGCCCACCCCGCCGTCGTGTCATGGTCGGTCAGCGCCGCCGTGCGCAGGCCGTGACGGTGCGCGGCCTGCAGGACGAGCGCCGGCGCCTCGGTGCCGTCGGAGTGCGTCGAGTGCAGGTGCAGGTCACTCGGACCCTCGAACCGTCGCGTCGCCTGCACCTGTCCGAGCGTAGTCGGGGTGGCGGCATCCGTCGGGCCGACTCTCGGCACGGGTGCGCGGATCTCCCAGCAGCCTGACATAGAGTCGCGTTCGTGTTTCGGCTGCTGGGTGTCCTGGTGACCGTCCTGTGCGCGATCGCGGCTGCGGTTCTGACGTGGCCGGGCTTCTTCCGCGTCGATCGGTTCTTCCCCGTCGCGCAGCTGATCTCGTTCCGGAGCGTTCTCGTGCTCGCCTTCGTCGTGGCGACCGTCGTCGCGCTCCTCCTCGCGATCGCCCGCCCGCTGCGCGCCTTCGCCCTCTCGCTCGCGGTCGTCTCGGCCCTGGCCGCCGTCGCGGGGGGCGTCACGGTCGTCTCGCGCGGTCTGGGTGTGACGGAACTGCCCCCGACGACCGACACGAGCGTGCGCGTCCTGACCTGGAACACCGCCGGCCCCGCGACGGGGCCGGACGCCATCGCGCAGCTGGCCGTCGCGATGGAGGCCGACGTCGTCACTCTTCCCGAGACGACGATCGAGACCGGCGAGCAGGTCGCGATCGCGATGCGCGAGCTCGGTCACCCCATGTGGGCGCATCACGCCGCCGACCCCTCGGCCGAGTGGGATGCCGGCTCGACGACGATCCTCATCTCACCCGAACTCGGGGACTACTCCGTCATCGAATCCTCGCGCGACGGTTCGAGCAACACCTCGACCGTGCCGAGCGCCGTCGCGATGCCGACGGCCGGCGACGGCCCCATCATCGTCGCGGCCCACGCCGTCGCGCCCCGACGCGAGTACATGCAGGCGTGGCGTGACGATCTGCGCTGGCTGGCCGACCAGTGCGCCGGATCGAACGTCATCATGGCGGGCGACTTCAACGCCACGGTCGACCACATGACGAGCCTCGGCATGGACGGCGGCACGCTGGGACGGTGCCGCGACGCCGCGCTCGAGACCGGGAACGGGTCCGTCGGCACCTGGACGACCGAGATCCCGCCGCTCGTGGGCGCACCCATCGACCACGTCATGGTGTCCGAGCACTGGCGGGCGACGGGGTCCCTCGTCGTGACCTCGCTCGACGGCGCGGGAAGCGATCACCGCCCCCTCGTCGTGCAGCTGGAGCCGGTCAAGTGAGAGCCTCTCGGCACCGCAGGACGTGCCAGACTTGAGGGCATGAGCACTGCAGGCGACATCCCCGCCGTCGCGTCCGTCGCGACGACCGAGACCAGCGAGCCCCCCACCAACTCGAGCACGAACCGGCGTCAGCCCTTCGGCCGGGGATTCCTCGACACGATCTCCGGCGGCTGGGCCGACCGCGCCGACATCGTCCCCGAACAGCGCGAGCAGGCGCGCTATGCCGCGGCCCGGCGGGACGCCGTGTCGGCGGCCTTCCCCGGCGCGCGTCTGGTCATCCCGGCGGGTGAGCTCAAGCAGCGCAGCAACGACACCGACTATCCCTTCCGAGCGCACTCGGCGTTCTCGCACCTGACCGGCTGGGCCTCCGACGCCGAGCCGGGTGCCGTGCTCGTGTTCGAGCCGACCGCCGACGGCCACGACGTCACGCTGTACTTCCGCGAACGCGCCGACCGCACGACGAGCGAGTTCTACTCCGACGCCTCGATCGGCGAGTTCTGGATCGGACCGCGTCCCGCGATCGGCGGCGTCGCGGCAGACCTCGGTCTCGCGACGGAGCGCATCGAGCGGCTCGAGCGTCGCGAGGGCGATCTCGTGGTCGAAGAGGACGCCCAGCTCACCCGCTTCGTCTCCGAGCTGCGCCTGGTGAAGGACGAGTACGAGCTCGCACAGCTCCAGCTCGCCGTTGACGTCACCGCCAAGGGCTTCGACGACATCGTGTCGAACCTGCCCGCGATCATCGACCACCCGCGCGGCGAACGCGTCGTCGAGGGCGTCTTCCACCGGCGCGCGCGCAGCGACGGCAACGCGGTCGGCTACGACACGATCGCGGCATCCGGACCGCACGCGTGCTACCTGCACTGGACGCGCAACGACGGCGCGGTGCTCCCCGGCGATCTCATCCTCATCGACGCGGGCGCCGAGGTCGACAGTCTCTACACCGCCGACATCACCCGCACGCTGCCCGTCGACGGGCGCTTCAGCGAGGTGCAGCGACGCGTCTACGAGACGGTCCGCGAAGCGGCCGACGCCGCCTTCGCCGCAGCCCGTCCCGGTGTGCCGTTCCGCGCCCTGCACGAGGCCGCGATGCAGGTCCTCGCGACGCGCGTCGCCGAATGGGGCCTGCTTCCCGTGACGGCGCAGGAGGCCCTCGACGCCGACGCCGGAGGCCACCACCGTCGCTACATGGTGCACGGCACGAGTCACCACCTCGGCATCGACGTGCACGACTGCGCCCAGGCGCGCCGCGAGATGTACTACGACGGCCTGCTCGAACCCGGCATGGTGTTCACGATCGAGCCGGGTCTGTATTTCCAGATCGACGACGTCACGGTGCCCGAGGAGTACCGGGGCATCGGCGTGCGCATCGAAGACGACATCCTCCTCACCGAGGACGGCCCCGTGAACCTCTCGGCCGGTATCCCGCGCACGGCCGACGAGGTCGAGGCCTGGATCGCCCGTCTGAATCCCTGACCCGACCGGCCGGTGCCGGGTTCCGTGCGATGCGCAGGACGCCCGGCCCGGTCAGGCCCGGATCGGAGCGTTCGAGTCGTCACCCGTCACGCCGGATCCTGTACAGCGCGCGGTTCGGGCCCGCGACGGCGCAGGAACTCCGCGACGATCGGCGCGAGCTCTGCCCCGATCTCGTCTGCCGGGCGCTTGCGCCCTGCGACCTCGAACGAGTGCCCGCCGCCCTCGATCCACGTCAGCTCGGCGTCACGGCAGGCGGCGACGGCGTCGACCAGCTGATCGTGCGGATCGACGAACGGGTCGTTCGTGCCCGAGAGGAAGAGCTGCGGCGGCACGATCTCGGGCAGGTGCGCGGTGCGCGCCTTCGAGCGGTCGCCGGGTGGATGCAGCGGATAGCCGAGGTAGACGAGCCCCGCAGGCTCGATGACCCCCTCCGCTGCGGCCATCGATGCCATCCGTCCGCCGTACGACTTGCCGCACGCCCACACGGGCACCTCGACGTGCGCCGACAGCCACGCGTGCACGGCGCCCCATGCCGCGACGGCGTGCGCCGCGGGACCGGGCATGCGCCGCCCCGCTTGCGCATACGGCAGGTTGAAGCGCAGCGTCGCGATCCCCGCGGCGGTGAGAGCGTCGGTGAAGCCGACGAGGAAGGGATGCCGGTACCCGGCGCCCGCACCGTGTGCGACGGCGACGGCGGCCCAGGCGTCCTCGGGCAGCGCGACGTCGGACGAGAGTTCGACGGTTCCCGTTCGCAGCGCGACCGGGATGACCTCGTCAGCGCTCGCTGACATCGCCCGCCGTCGTCGGCTGCTCGCCCGCCGTCTCGGGTGACGGCGGGTCGACCGGGAGCCGCTCACCGTACTGCGGTGGGCCCTGCACGACGGGCGCCGCTGCGGCAGGCGGCGCGGCGGCGTGGGCGGCCTCTCCCAGCACTTCGCGCGCCCGCTGCGCGCTGCTCGGCGCGACGGCGATCTCGTAGCGGTCGGCCACGACCTGCATGACCGACGCGAAGTCCCGCCGACGGCGCACGAACGAGTACGTGACCAGGCTCAGCAGCATCCCGATCGCGATGCCCACGAACAGCACGCCGACGAAGGCCTGGATCGGCACGGAGGGCGAGCCGATCACGAGGATCGCGGCGAACAGCAGCCCGAGCAGGAGCCCGTTGATGGCCCCCGTCCGCGCAGCGGCGGCGTATCCCAGCCGGCCCGTGACGCGCTCGATCGAGCGCAGACCCTGACCGACGATGGCGACGTCCCGAGCCCGCACGTCGGCGGCGATGAGCTCGGACACCGCCTTCTGAGCGCGTTCGTAGGTCGGATAGCTCGCGATGGTCTGCCCGACCTCGCCGAGCCCCTTCGGCACGCGTCCGCCCAACATGGTCATTGCCCCATCCTCCCACGCACCCCCGGGCTACGCTTGATCGCGTGAGCACACAGAGGGTTTTCGTGGCGCGCCTGGCCGGGTGCGCCGTCTTCGACCCTGCCGGCGATCGCCTCGGCAAAGTGCGCGATGTCGTCGTCATCTATCGCAAGAACGACCCCCCGCGCGTCATCGGTCTCATCGTCGAGATCCCCGGTCGACGCCACGTCTTCGTCTCGATCGGGCGCGTGACCTCGATCGCGCTGGGCCAGGTCATCACGACGGGGCTCATCAACGTGCGGCGCTTCCAGCAGCGCGGCGGCGAGGTGCGTGTCATGGCCGAACTCCTCGGTCGGCGGGTCACCCTCGTCGACGGGTCGGGCGACGCCGTCATCGAGGACGTCGCCGTCGAACGCAACCGCGCGGGGGAATGGGACGTCGGCCAGCTCTTCCTGCGGCGTCCGCGCACGAGCGCGTCGCCCTTCGCGAAGGGCCCGACAACCTTCGCCGCCTGGTCCGAGGTGCGCGAGCGCGGTGCGCAGGGCGCGGCGCACTCCGCCGAGCACCTCGTCGCGACGTACTCCGATCTCAAACCCGCCGACCTCGCCAACACGCTGCTCGACCTGCCCGACGAGCGCCTCCTCAAGGTCGCCGAAGAGCTGTCGGATCACCGCCTCGCCGACGCGCTCGAAGAGATGCCCGAAGACGATCAGGTGCACATCCTCGAGGCGCTCGGCGACGAGCGCGCCGCCGACATCCTCGATGCGATGGAGCCCGACGACGCCGCCGACCTGCTCGGGCAGCTCTCCGAGGAGCGCTCGGAAGAGCTTCTCGACCTCATGGAGCCCGAAGAGGCCGAAGACGTCCGCGCCCTGCTGCAGTACGGGCCCGACACGGCGGGCGGTCTCATGACGAGCGACCCCATCGTGCTGTCGGCCGACGCGACGGTCGCCGAGGCGCTCGCCCTCATCCGCCGCCACGAGCTGCACCCCGCCCTCGCCGCCGCGGTCTTCGTCACGTTGCCTCCGTTCGAGACTCCGACGGGGCGGTTGCTCGGCACGGTGCATTTCCAGCGGATGCTGCGCTATCCCCCGCACGAGCGGCTCGGGGCGATCGTGGACGACTCCCTCGACCCGGTCGCCGCGACCGCATCCGCTCCCGAGGTCGCGCGCCTGCTCGCGAGCTACGACCTCGTCTCGGTGCCCGTCGTCGACGAGGCCCGACGTCTCGTCGGCGCCGTGAGCGTCGACGATGTGCTCGACTACCTGCTGCCGGATGACTGGCGCTCGCACGACAGCCACGACGCCTCCGCCGTCCTGGGAGAGCCGCGGTGATGGCCCGCGCGCCGCGCCGCACGCCGGCGCTCGATGCTCCGCGTGGCCGCTCCGGCATGCTCGCGCCGCGCGCGCCGCAGCCCTCGCGCGACCGGTTCGGCCGGGCCACGGAGTGGATCGCCCGCAACATGGGCACGCCGGCGTTCCTGCTGGGTCTGACCCTCTTCTGCGCCGCGTGGCTCGCATGGAACACCCTCGCCCCGGCTGAGGCGCGCTTCGATTCGGCCGCGAACGGGTTCACGGCGCTGACGCTCATGCTGTCTCTGCAGGCGTCGTACGCCGCCCCGCTCATCCTGCTCGCGCAGAACCGGCAGGACGACCGCGACCGCGTGCAGATCGAGCAGGACCGTCAGCGCTCCGAGCGCAATCTGGCCGACACCGAGTACCTCGCTCGCGAGATCGTGGCCCTGCGCATGGAGATCGCCCACTACCGCTCCGACGCCGTGACGAGCGACGCCCTGCGCACCGAGCTGCGCGCCTTCCTCGATCAGCTCGACGAGCGCGACGGGCGACGCCGAGAGGACCCATCGTGACCACCGAGCACACCGACGCCGTCCGCCGCGCCGTCGGCGCCGTCATCGATCCCGAGCTGCGTCGCCCGCTCGCAGAGCTCGACATGCTGCGCGACATCTCCGTCACGGACTCGGTCGCGCACGTCGGGATCGCGCTGACGATCGTGGGATGCCCCGCCGCCGATCGCATCTCCCGTGAGGTGCGCGCCGCCGCTGGATCGGTGGACGGGATCTCGTCGGTCGAGCTCGAGGTCGGTGTCATGTCGCCCGCTGAGCGCGCGGCGCTCACCGAGAAGCTGCGCGGCGGCCGCGCTCCGCGCGAAATGCCGTTCGGACCCGACTCGCTGACGCGTGTCATCGCCGTCACGAGCGGAAAGGGCGGCGTCGGCAAGTCGACCGTCACCGCCAACCTCGCCGTCGCCCTCGCCGAGCGCGGCCTGTCGGTCGGTCTCATCGACGCCGACGTGCACGGCTTCTCGATCCCCGGTCTCCTCGGGCTCATCGACGCTGACGGCGGCGCCCCGCAGCCGACCCGCATCGACGACCTCATGCTGCCGCCCGTCGCCTACGGCGTGAAGGTCATCTCGATCGGCATGTTCCTGCGACGCACGGGCGATGACGCGCCGCTCGGCGCCGTCGCCTGGCGCGGGCCCATGCTGCACCGCACGGTGCAGCAGTTCCTCACCGACGTGCACTTCGGCGACCTCGACGTGCTGCTGCTGGACATGCCGCCCGGTACGGGCGACGTCGCCATCTCCGTCGGCCAGCTGCTGCCGAACGCCGACGTGCTCGTCGTCACGACGCCGCAGCCGGCTGCCTCCGACGTCGCCGTCCGCAGCGGCCTCGTCGCCCGCCAGACGGGTCAGCGCGTCATCGGCGTCGTCGAGAACATGGCGGCGATGACCCTGCCCGACGGCTCGAGTCTTGCGCTGTTCGGCGAGGGCGGCGGCGCCGAGGTCGCGGCGGCCCTGTCGGCGCCCGACTCCCCTGTGCCGCTGCTGGCATCGGTTCCGCTGAGCACAGCCCTGCGCGCCGATGGGGATGCCGGCACGCCGGTCGTCGTCGCCGACCCCGCCGATCCCGCGGCACAGGCGATCGACGCCCTCGCTGACGCGATCGCGGCGCGGCCGCGCGGTCTCGCGGGCCGATCGCTGCCGGTGAACCCGAGCTGACCTCAGGTCGCCTCCGAGTCGAACGGCGGTGTCTCGTCGGCGCGGAAGGGACTCGATGCGCGCGGCGCCGCGACGGGCGGTGTCGCGACGGCGGGGCGCGAGATGCCGCCCGCCGAGGCGACGGGAGCATCGTCGAGCAGCGCTTCGCGGATGATCCGCCGCGGATCGTACTGGCGGGGATCGAGGGTCTTCCAGTCGACGTCGGCGAAATCCTCGCCCATCTCGTCCTGCACCCGGGTCCGCGCCGTCGTCACCCATTCGCGCGCACGCCGCGTGAGCCCGCCGAGCGCCTCGGCGTAGCGGGGCAGCCGCTCGGGTCCGATGACGAACGCGGCGATGAGACCGATCAGCAGCAGCTTCTCGATCGTGAGGCCGAAGAACATGACAGAAGGTTACCGTCGCGCCTGGCGTCCCGGCGCCCGAGCGCGACGTAGGCTGAGCGCGGAGGAAGCCAGAATGCGCGAATACGACGCGAATCAGCGATTCGTCGCCGAAGTGACGACCGAGCCCGAACACATCGCCCGGGCCCGTCAGCACGCCCTCGAGCTGGGGGCCGAGCCCATCAGCGCCGCCGTCGGCGCGCAGTGCGCCGTGCTCTCCGCGGCGTCGCAAGCGCTCAACATCGTCGAGATCGGCACGGGCGCAGGTGTCTCCGGTCTGTGGCTGTTGCACGGCTCCCCGCGCGCGACTCTGACGACGATCGACAACGAGCCCGAGCACCTGGGCGCTGCCCGTCAGGCATTCGCCGACGCGCGTGTGCCCGCGGCCCGTGCCCGCTTCATCACGGGGCGCGCGGCAGACGTGCTCCCTCGCATGAACGAAGCGTCCTACGACATCGTCCTGGTCGATGCCGACCCCGAGGGCGTGATCGAGTACGTCGAGCACGGCCTCCGCCTCGTGCGCACGGGCGGCCTCGTGCTCGTTCCGCGCGTCCTCCACGGCGGCGCCGTGGCCGACCCGGTTCGTCGCGATCCCGTCACCGCCGCCTACCGCTCCCTCATCCAGGAGACGCAGTCCTCGCCCGCGGTGATCGGCGCGCTCGCGATCGCGGGTGAGGGGCTTCTGCAGCTGACGACCGTCGCCACGGAAGAGACCTCGGGGCGCGGCATCCGGGGGAAATGACGGAACGGCCGGTCCGAAGACCGGCCGTTCGTTTCGTCTCTGCGGCTCAGGCGGCGTTCACGACTCCGCTGAGCACGTCGTAGAGCTCCTTGGCCTCAGCGTCGTTCACGGAGACGACGAGGCGTCCGCCCCCTTCGAGCGGAACCCGCACGATGATGAGTCGGCCTTCCTTGACGGCCTCCATCGGCCCGTCTCCGGTTCTCGGCTTCATGGCTGCCATAGCGGCTCCTTTTCCTCAGGTCTGCCCGTCAAGTTTACCGAAGAGAAGGCTCGTGCCCCGCGTGGTCTCTTCGCGGGTCACGGAATCTGCCAATACGTGTTCGCGATCGCGTACATGTTGTAGATCCACCACCACTGCCCGGCGAGGCAGGCGACGAGCACGCCGCCGCGCCACCAGGGCGATCGCGGCAGGGCGGCGGCACCCCACAGGGGCGAAAGCGGCACGAGCAGGCGGAAGATGCTCGACTGCGGAAAGAACACCAGCAGCAGATAGACGAGGTAGCTGGCGGACCACAGCCGCAGGTCGGGACCGAGTCGCCGCACGTGCGGTTCGAACAGCAGCAGTGCCGTGACCCCCGCGATCGCGACGCCGAGCGCGATGTAGCCGGTGACCGCTCCCGCGCCCCAGGCCTCGAACCAGAAGCCCGCGGCCTGCACGAACCCGTCGAAGGGCACGAACTGCGCGTCGGCGTCGGCGATCCAGTTGCGACGCCACGCGAGTTCTGTCGCGAGGTAGGCGCCGGGGTCGCCCGTTGCGATGGCGGCGAGCACCTGCCAGGAGAACCCCACGACGACGGCCAGAAGACCCGTCGCGACGATGTGCACGATGTGCGATACCGGCAACGGCTCACGACGGCGGATGATCCAGCGATGGATGCCGTGCAGTCCCAGCAGCAGCGCGAAGGCGAGCACCCCCGGACGCGTGTAGCCCATCAGGGGGATCAGCAGGTAGAGCCACGCGTAGCGGCGCTCGAGGACGCACCGCAGCGACAGGAAGAGCCAGAGCAGGAACAGCGATTCGGCGTAGCCGACCTGGAACAGGGCCGCGAGCGGCCCGCACGCGAAGAAGACGACGGCCCACATCGTGGCGGACCCGCCCAGCCGGCGGCGCAGCAGCCCGTGCAGCGCGAGGCAGGCGAGGTAGCCCGCGACGAGCGAGACGACGACGGCGCCGGCACCCCACGAGCCGAGCGGAAGCCCCACGATCCGCGCGAGGTAGGCGTAGACCGGCATGAACGCCCATGCGTTCTCGCCCACGTCCCCCGCATCGGTGACGGGCAGGTCGCTCGGATAGCCCTCGACCGCGACGAGCCAGTACCACTGGGCATCCCAGCCCAGCACGAAGGTGCTGAGGGACGGGTTCTGGCCGTAGCGGGAGCCGGGGCCCGACAGGGATGCCGCGAGAACGAACAAGCCCGTCGTGATGAGCCGCGCGACGACGTAGACGAGGCCGATCCGCACGGCCACCGGCACCGTGCGCCACGTCTCCCGGACGCGTTGCGTCGTGCGGGGTGTCAGCGCAGCCACGTCCGCAGCCCGCGTTCCACCTCGATGATCTGCGCGAGCGGCACACGCTCCTCGTCGTGGTGGGCGAGGTGGGGGTCGCCGGGCCCGTAGTTGACGGCGGGCACGCCCATCGCCGAGAAGCGGGCGACATCGGTCCACCCGTACTTCGGCCGCGGCTGCGCGCCGACGGCCGCGAGGAACTCCCGAGCGAGCGGCGCGTCCAGGCCCGGGCGGGCGCCCGCCGCGAGGTCGACGACCTCCAGGTCGAATCCGGCGAAGACATCGCGCACGTGCTGCTCGGCCTCGACGACGTCACGGCTCGGGGCGAAACGGTAATTGACCTCGACCTCGCACGCATCCGGGATCACGTTGCCCGCGATGCCTCCGCCGATGCGCACGGCATTGAGGCCCTCGCGGTAGTCGAGTCCTTCGACGGCGACGTCGCGCGGACGGTACTCGGCGAGCCTGGTGAGGATCGGCGCGGCCTTGTGGATCGCGTTCTCGCCGATCCACGCGCGCGCACTGTGGGCCCGCACGCCGTCGGTGCGCACGATCGCGCGGAGATTGCCGTTGCAGCCGCCCTCGACCTGCCCGTTCGACGGCTCGCCGAGGATCGCGAAGTCGGCCTGGAACAGGTCGGGCCGCGTCGCGGCGAGGCGCGTCAGTCCGTTGAGGTCGGCGTCGACCTCTTCGTGGTCGTACCACATCCAGGTGATGTCGACGCGGGGGTCGGCGAGATCGTGGGCGAGCTTGAGCTGGACGGCGACTCCGGCCTTCATGTCGACCGTGCCCCGGCCCCACAGGTGGGGCTCGCCGTCGAGGACGATGTCGCGGGTCGGCACGTTGCCGTTGATGGGCACGGTGTCGATGTGCCCCGCGATCGCGACGCGCTGCGCGCGCCCGCGGTTCGTGCGGGCGACGATCGTGTCGCCGTCGCGGTGCACCTCGAGGTGCGGCAGCGCGGTCACGGCCTCGTGGATCGCGTCGGCGAGCGCGGTCTCATCGTCCGAGACGCTCGGGATGTCGCAGATCGTGCGGGTGAGGTCGATCGAGGTCGCGGTGAGGTCGAGCGCCGGCATCCCCCGATCCTATCGACGGATGCTGCTCCTCCCGGCCGGAGCAGGGGCTGTGCCCCGATACGGTGGAAGCATGAGCGACGAGCGATCGGTATGGGGCCTGGGCCTGGCGACGAGGGCTGAGAACGGGACGATCCTGGACACGTGGTTCCCGTCCCCCGCGGCGGGGCGTCTGCCCCTGGGCTACGACCCGGCGATGCCGCCCGACGACCTGGAGCGACTGGCCGTCCCCGACCCGCGGCGCGCCGTGACCGCCGAAGTGATCGCGCTCGACATCGACCTGGATGCACCGCCCGCCTCGACCTCCGATGCCTACCTCCGCCTGCACGCGCTGTCTCACCGCCTCGTGCGCCCCAACGAGGTGAACCTCGACGGCGTCTTCGGCCACCTGCCCAATGTCGCGTGGACGAACGCGGGCCCCGTGCACCCCGACGACCTGACGCGCCTGCGTCCGCTCCTCCTTCGCGACGGCGTGCAGGTGCAGTCGCTCGACAAGTTCCCCCGCCTGCTCGACTACGTCACTCCGGCCGGCGTGCGCATCGCCGACGCGAGCCGCGTGCGCCTCGGCGCATACCTCTCCCCCGGCACGACCGTCATGCACGAAGGCTTCGTGAACTTCAACGCGGGCACGCTCGGCGCATCGATGGTGGAAGGTCGCATCTCGCAAGGCGTCGTCGTCGGCGACGGCAGCGACGTCGGCGGGGGCGCCTCGATCATGGGCACCCTCTCGGGCGGCGGCTCGCACAAGGTGTCGATCGGCGCGCGGACGCTCCTCGGGGCGAACGCCGGCATCGGCATCTCACTCGGCGACGACTGCGTCGTCGAGGCGGGCCTGTATGTGACGGCGGGCTCGAAGATCGTCCTGGCCGACGGACCGCCCCGCCACGACAACTCCCGGCCCGTCGTGAAGGGCTCCGAGCTGTCCGGTCACGACGGACTCCTCTTCCGTCGCAATTCGCTCACCGGCGCGATCGAGGCCGTCCGCCGGACGGGCGTCGGCGTCACCCTCAACGAGGCGCTCCACGCGTAGGCTTCGGACATGACGCAGCGCCTGGCGAAGAAGACGTACGAAGACGAACTGCGGCGGCTGCAGGCGCAGCTCGTCGACATGCAGGCCTGGGTGCAGACGACCGGCGCCCGCGTCGTCGTGATCTTCGAGGGGCGGGATGCCGCGGGCAAAGGCTCGACGATCAAGCGCATCTCCGAGTACCTCAATCCCCGCGTGACGCGCATCGTCGCGCTGCCGTCGCCGACGGAACGCGAGAAGACCCAGTGGTACTTCCAGCGCTATATCCCGCACCTGCCCGCCGCCGGTGAGATCGTGCTGATGGACCGGTCCTGGTACAACCGCGCCGGTGTCGAGCACGTCATGGGCTACTGCACCAACGCGCAGTACCACCGCTTCCTGCACCAGGCGCCCATCTTCGAGCGGATGCTGGTCGAAGAGGGCATCCTGCTGCTGAAGTACTGGTTCAGCGTGTCCGACGTCGAGCAGGAGAAGCGCTTCCGCTCTCGCAACGACGACCCGATGCGCCGGTGGAAGCTGAGCCCGAACGACGTCCTGTCGATCACGAAGTGGGAGGACTACTCCCGCGCGAAGGACACGATGTTCGTGCACACCGACATCCCCGAGGCGCCCTGGTTCGAGGTGGACAACGAAGACAAGCGGCGCGGGCGGATCAACATGATCCATCACCTGCTGTCGAGGATCCCCTACGAGGTCGTCGACCGGGAGCCGATCGAGATCCCCGAGCGTCCCGCGTCGGGCGGCTACGAGCGTCCTCCTCGCGATGAGGAGAGCCTCGTGCCCGACTACGCTTCGACGCTCTCGCACGGCTGACGCGCGCGGTCAGCTCGCGCACTACGCCACCGCCGTCAGGCCTGCTCGTCCTCTTCGGGCTCGAAGGTCGACTTCACTCCTGTGTAGCCGGCGGCGACGCCGTCGGGATCCGACGGGATGGTGCTGTCTTTGCCGAGACCGTCGGCCTTGGGCTCGGCCTGATCGTCTTCGTGCTCGGAGGCGTTGTCGAGGGCCTCGTCGCTCGCGCTGGGCTCACGGTCGTGGTTCATGGGAGTCCTCCTCGTCGTGCGTGAGAAGAGCCTGTCATGAAGCTCGCGCGGCGCGAAGGGGTTGACGAACGGGCGAGCGCGCGTCAGGCGATGCCGGGGTAGTCGCGTTCGGCGGCGCCGATGTACAGCTGCTGCGGGCGGCCGATCTTGGTCTGCGGGTCGTTGATCGACTCGCGCCACTGCGCGAGCCAGCCCGGCAGGCGCCCGATCGCGAACAGCACCGTGAACATGCGCGTGGGAAACCCCATCGCCTTGTAGATGACGCCCGTGTAGAAGTCGACGTTCGGGTAGAGCCGGCGCTCCTGGAAGTAGTCGTCGTTGAGCGCGATCTCCTCGAGCTCCTTCGCCAGGTCGAGCAGCGGGTCGTGCACCCCGAGCTCGCGCAGCACCTCGTCGGCCGACTCCTTGACGAGCTTGGCCCGCGGATCGTAGTTCTTGTAGACGCGGTGCCCGAAGCCCATGAGCTTGACGCCGTCTTCCTTGTTCTTGACCCGCTCGACGAAGCGCTGCACGCTCTCGCCCGAGTCGCGGATGCGCGCGAGCATGTCGAGCACCGCTTCGTTCGCACCGCCGTGCAGCGGGCCGTAGAGGGCGTTGATGCCGGCCGAGATCGACGAGAACTGGTTGGCGCCGGTCGAGCCGACCAGGCGGACGGTCGAGGTCGAGGCGTTCTGCTCGTGGTCTTCGTGCAGGATGAGCAGTCGCTCCAGCGCACGGGACATGACGGGGTTGACCTCGTAGCCCTCGCTCAGGACGCCGAAGTTGAGCTTGAGGAAGTTGTCGACGAAGCTCAGCGAGTTGTCGGGATAGAGGAAGGCCTGCCCGACGCTCTTCTTGTGGGCATACGCGGCGATGACCGGCAGCTTCGCGAGCATTCGCACCGTGTTCAGCTCGACGTGCTCGGGATTGTGCGGATCCGACTCGTGCTCGTAGTAGGTCGACAGCGCCGAGACGGCGGATGACAGCACCGACATGGGGTGCGCCGTGTGGGGAAGGGCCGAGAAGAAGCGCTTGAGGTCTTCGTGCAGCAGCGTGTGCCGGCGGATTCGGTTGTCGAAGTCGGCGAGTTCGTCGGCGGTCGGCAGCTCACCGTAGATGAGCAGCCACGCCACCTCGAGGTAGGTGCTGTTCTTCGCGAGCTGTTCGATGGGGTACCCGCGATAACGCAGAATGCCCTCGTCGCCGTCGATGTAGGTGATGGCCGACTTCGTCGCCGCCGTGTTGACGAATCCGTAGTCCAGGGCGGTGTGGCCGGTCTGCCGCGTGAACGTCGAGACGTCCACGACCGGAGCACCGTCGGTCCCACGCAGTACCGGGAACTCCGCCGTGCGATCCCCGATCGTGAGGATGGCCTTGTCCTGCTGGGTGCTCGCGTCGCTCACGCCGCCTCCTCGCGATGTCCTGGGTCTGCGGTGGGGGTGCCCGTTCGGGTGGCGGCCCGTCAGGGTCGCTGTCGTCGGACTGCTGCAGAGGCGAGGGATGCCACGCCGCTGCGCCCCTACAGCCTAGTCGGCTCGACACACAGCTTCGGACACCGCCAAAGGTCTGGGGAATCCGATGGAGGATTTCTCCTGCCGCCGGCGAACCGTCAGACCTCGGCCTCCGCGCGCAGTCGCTGGGCCGCGGCGGCGATGCGCTCGTCGGTCGCCGTGAGCGACAGACGGACGTGCCGCGGATGGTGCGCGCCGTAGAAATGCCCCGGACCGGCGAGGATCCCGAGCTCGGCCAGGCGATCCATGCTCTCCCACGCGTCGCGGTCTTCCGTCGCCCACAGATACAGGCCCGCTTCGCTGCCGTCGATCCGCAGGCCCGCCGCCTCGAGCGCGGGGCGCAGCACGTCACGCCGCGCGCGATAGCGCTCCTTCTGTGCCGCGACGTGCTCATCGTCGGCGAGTGCGGCCGTCATGGCACGCTGCACGGGTGCCGGCAGCATGAGGCCCAGATGCTTGCGGCCCGTGAGCAGTCGGCCGACGAGCGCGGGATCCCCCGCGAGGAACGCGGCCCGATAGCCGGCGAGGTTGGACTGCTTGCTGAGCGAATACGCCGCGAGGATGCCGTGCAGGTCGCCGTCGGTGACCCGCGGATCCAGCGCGGAGGGGATGAGGGCGCGGTCCCACGGTGCATCCCAGCCCAGCTCGGCATAGCATTCGTCCGAGGCGAGGACGGCGCCCAACCGGCGCGCCCGCTGCACGGCGGCCCGCAGCGCCGCGACGTCGAGCACGCGCCCATCGGGGTTTCCCGGCGAGTTGACCCACACGAGCCGTGTCTGGTCGGGCCACTCCGCGGGATCGTCGGATGCGAAGGGTGTCGCCCCGACGAGCCGTGCACCTACTTCGTAGGTCGGGTACGCGGCCGTGGGGTGCACGACGACGTCGCCGGGGCCGAGGTCGAGCAGCAGCGGAAGCAGCGCGACGAGCTCTTTCGAGCCGACCGTCGGCAGCACGTTGTCGGGTGTGAGTCCCGCCACGTCGCGGCGGCGCTCGTACCACTGCGCGATCGCGGCGCGCAGCGCCGGCGTGCCCATCGTCTGCGGATAGGCATGCGCGTCCGTCGCCGATGCGAGTACCTGAGCCACGACGGCGGGCGTCTCGTCGACGGGTGACCCGATCGACAGATCGACGATCCCGTCGGGGTGGGCGCGGGCGCGCTCGGCGAACGGAGCGACGGCGTCCCACGGGTAGTCGGCGAGGTCGGCGACCCCCATGCTCAATGCTCCTGCGGCGGCAGTGCGGCCACGATGGGGTGGTCCTTGGGGATCACCCCGGTCTTAGCGGCACCCCCGGGCGAACCGATGTCGTCGAAGAACTCGACGTTGGCCTTGTAGTAGTCCTGCCACTCCTCGGGAACGTCGTCTTCGTAGTAGATCGCCTCGACGGGGCAGACCGGTTCGCAGGCACCGCAGTCGACGCATTCATCGGGGTGGATGTAGAGCATCCGCTCGCCCTCGTAGATGCAGTCGACGGGGCATTCGTCGATGCAGGCACGGTCTTTGAGATCCACGCAGGGAAGGGCGATCACGTACGTCACGCCTGCCAGTCTAGTTCGCCTGCGCAGCACCTCGGTCGATCGGCGGAGCCGCCACCGGCAGCCGTGAAGGCCACGCGACGACGAGCACGACGATGATCGGCAGGGCGAGCGTCCACACGGTTCCCAACGCGGATTCGGGCACGATGACCGACCCGCCGGGGCCTCGCCCCGAGAAGACGAGGGTCGCGATCGTCATGCCCAGACCCGTCGCGAGGGCCGCCCAGCGGTCGCCCGTCAGCAACCGCACGGCGACGACGAGCGCCCCGCACCCCAGCAGTCCGAGCACCACTCCGAGAGGGATCCCGATGACGACGTACGCGTGCGCGATCGTGCCCGCGAGGCCGTACACGGCGCCCACGGCCAGAGCGACGATCCACGTGCTGACACGCGTCCACGAGAAACCCACCGGGTCAGCCTACGCCGCCCATCCCCACAGCCGCAGGAGGGCCGCGACGATCGCGGCGGCCACGACCACGACGAGGAACGGTGCGCGCAGCAGGAGCAGACCCGCCGCGACGAGCACGGCGGGCACGCGGGCGTCGACGGTCACGTCCTGCCCGACCCCGAAGGTCTGCACGGCGACGAGCGCGGCGAGCAGGGCGACGGTGAGCAGGTCGGCCGTGCGCGCCGGGCGGGGCGCGTCGAACCAGCGCGGCGGAACGAGGTATCCGAGCGTCTTGAGCGCGACGCACACGATGGCCGCGACCAGCACGGCGGTCCACATCGTCATGGCAGTCCGTCCCTCTCCGGCACGTCCCCGCCGGCCCCTGCGCCCGGAGCAGGACCGGTCTCAGAGCCCGTGTCAGGCTCGCCCAGCCAGTTGAACCATCCGACGACGACCGCCACGACAGCGGCGACGAGCACGGGCAGCCCGGGCATGAGCGCGGGGGTGAGGATCGTGGCGACGACGGCCGCGGCGATCCCGACGGCGATCGGCTGCCGGCGCCGCAGGCGCGGCCACAGCAACGCGAGGAAGGCGGCCGCGGCCGCGGCATCCAGTCCGTAGGCTTTCGGATCCCCCAGCACGTCGCCCAGCAGGGCGCCGGCGAGCGTCGACAGGTTCCAGCCGACGTAGATGCCGATGCCGGTGACCCAGAAGCCGATCGAGCGCGCGTGCCGTGTGCGCTGGGCGAGCGAGACGGCCGTCGACTCGTCGATCGTGAAGTGTGCGGCTGCGGCGCGCTTGAAGACGCCGCCGCCGATGACGTGCGACATCCGGATGCCGTACGCGACGTTGCGGATGCCGAGGAGCGACGCCGACGCGATCGCGGCGGGCGCGGCGGCGAGTCCCCCGGCGCCGATGACGCCGACGAAGGCGAACTGCGACCCGCCCGTGAACATGAGCAGGCTCAGGACGCACGTCTGCCAGACGTCCAGTCCGGAGGCGACCGCGAGCGCGCCGAACGAGATGCCGTACGCGCTCGTCGCGAGGGCGACGCCGAGTCCCTCGCGGGCCGCACGACGCGCCTCACCGGGCTCGTGCGCGTCGTCGAAGGTGGGATCCAGCGTCACCCGATGAGCCTACCGACCCCCGCCGCCCCGGCGTGCCATCAGGCGGTCAGGCGTTGGCGTCCTGACGCTTCAGGCGCGACGTCGCGCGGCCGCGCTCGGTCTGGCCCAGGATCACCTTGCGGATGCGCACCTTCTCGGGGGTGACCTCGACGCATTCGTCGTCGCGCGCGAACTCGAGGCTCTCCTCGAGCGAGAGCTGGCGCGGCGGTGTCATCGATTCGAACGTGTCCGCCGTCGAGGAGCGCATGTTGGTGAGCTTCTTCTCTTTGGTGATGTTGACGTCCATGTCGTCGGCGCGGGAGTTCTCGCCGACGACCATCCCCTCGTAGACCTCTTCGGTGGGCTGGACGAAGAAGCTCATCCGCTCCTGCAGTGCCATCATCGCGAACGGCGTCGCGACACCCGAGCGGTCGGCGACGATCGACCCGTTCTGGCGGGCCTGGATGTGCCCGGCCCAGTCGTCGTAGCCGTGCGAGATCGCGTTGGCGATGCCCGTGCCGCGCGTTGTCGACATGAACTCCGTGCGGAAGCCGATGAGACCGCGCGACGGTACGACGAACTCCATCCGCACCCACCCGGTGCCGTGGTTCGTCATGGTCTCCATGCGTCCCTTGCGCGCCGCGAGCAGCTGCGTGATCGAACCGAGGTACTCCTCGGGGGCATCGATCGTGAGGTGCTCGAACGGCTCCTTCACCTTGCCGTCGTCGCCGCGGCGCGTGACGACCTGGGGCTTGCCCACCGTCAGCTCGAAGCCCTCGCGGCGCATGTTCTCGACGAGGATCGCGAGGGCCAGCTCACCGCGGCCCTGCACCTCCCAGGCGTCGGGACGGCCGATGTCGACGACCTTGAGCGAGACGTTGCCGATGAGCTCGCGGTCCAGGCGGTCCTTCACCATGCGCGCCGTGAGCTTGTGACCCTTGACCTTGCCGACGAGGGGCGACGTGTTCGTGCCGATCGTCATCGAGATCGCCGGATCGTCGACCGAGATCGCCGGCAGCGGCCGTACGTCCTCGGGGTCGGCGATCGTCTCGCCGATCGTGATGTCCTCGATGCCGGCGATCGCGACGATGTCGCCCGGGCCGGCGGATTCGGCAGGGTAGCGCTCCAGCGCGCGGGTCTTCAGCAGCTCCGTGATGCGGGCGTTGGCCTGGGATCCGTCGTGGCGCACCCACGCGACCGTCTGCCCTTTCTTCAGCGTGCCGTTGAAGACGCGCAGCAGCGCGAGACGGCCGAGGAACGGGTTCGAGTCGAGGTTCGTCACCCACGCCTGCAACGGCGCCTCATCGTCGTAGGACGGAGACGGCACGTGCTCGAGGATCGCGCCGAAGAGCGGTTCGAGGTCGGCGTTGTCCGGAAGTTCGCCGTTCGCCGGGCGGTTGCGAGAGGCGGCGCCGGCGCGACCGGACGCGTAGACGACGGGCACATCCAGGAGCGCGTCGACGTCGAGGTCGGGCACATCGTCGACGAGGTCCGAGGCGAGGCCGAGCAGCAGGTCGTGCGCTTCCTCCTCGACCTCGGCGATGCGCGCGTCGGGGCGGTCGGTCTTGTTGACCAGGAGGATGACCGGCAGCTTCGACTCGAGTGCCTTGCGCAGCACGAACCGCGTCTGCGGGAGCGGGCCCTCGCTCGAGTCGACGAGCAGCACGACGCCGTCGACCATCGACAGCCCGCGCTCGACTTCGCCGCCGAAGTCGGCGTGACCGGGAGTGTCGATGACATTGATCGTGACGGGCACGTCGGAGTGCGCCCCGTTGTAGGTGATCGCCGTGTTCTTGGCGAGGATCGTGATGCCCTTTTCGCGCTCGAGGTCGTTCGAGTCCATCGCGCGCTCTTCGAGGTGCTCGTGTGAGCCGAACGAGCCCGTCTGACGCAGCATCGCGTCGACGAGCGTGGTCTTGCCGTGGTCGACGTGGGCGACGATCGCCACGTTGCGGAGGTCCGGACGAAGGGCACGCGCCATGAGAGGGATCCTTGCGAGGTCTGGGAAGCGGAGAGGCCGAAACTCGAGGGTCCGACGTTCCAGTTTATCGCAGACGCCTGGGCGGCTCCCGTACGTACGCGCCGCGGAGTGTCAGACCGCGTCGCCCTCGGCCCGCAGCAGCTGGTGCCGCAGTGTTCGACGCGCGGCCTGCACGTCGGGATCGGGCACGGGGATCGCGGCGATGAGCCGCTGCGTGTACGGCTCCTTCGGATCACGCAGGATCTGGTCGCGCGTGCCCTGCTCGGCGATCCTGCCGTGGTGAAGCACGATGATCCGGTCGGCCATCGCGTCGACGACGGCGAGGTCGTGACTGATGAACAGGCACGCGAACTTGTGCTCGGACTGCAGCTGGAGCAGCAGTTCGAGCACGTGCGCCTGCACCGACACGTCGAGGGCGCTCGTCGGCTCGTCGGCCACGAGCAGTCGCGGCTGCAGGGCGAGGGCACGGGCGATCCCGACGCGCTGCTTCTGCCCGCCCGACAGCTCGTGCGGGTAGCGGTTGCGGTAGCTGCGCGGAAGGTGCACTTCGTCGAGCAGGGTCTCCACGCGCTTGTCGAGCGCCGCGCCCTTCGCTTCGCGAGCGAGCAGGATCGGCTCGCCGATGCTCTCGCCGATCGGCAACCGCGGGTTGAGGGATGACGACGGGTCCTGGAAGACGATGCCGACCTTGCGGCGCAGCGACGCGATCGTCTTCCGCGAGCCCGAGCTGATGTCGATGCCGTCGACGACGAGCGTGCCCTCGGCGATCGGCTGGAGGCCGATCGAGGCGCGCCCGATGGTCGACTTCCCCGAGCCGGATTCCCCGACGAGACCGACGATCTCGCCCTCGCCGATCGCGAGCGAGACGTCGTCGACGGCGCGGAACGCCGCCACGCGCCCGCGCTTGCCGTACTCGATCGACACCCCGGAAAGCTCCAGCACGGGCTCCGAGACGACGGCGACGTCGGCCGCGCGCTCGCTCCCCGCGGCGCCGGCCTCGACCACGTCGACGACGTGCGCGAGGCTCTCGACCACATCGACGACGTCTCCGCCCGCGCCCTCGCCGAGGCGCGGCACGGCGGCCAGGAGCGCGCGGGTGTACGCATGGCGGGGGTGCTCGAGCACCTGCCGCACGTCGCCCTGCTCGACGATCTCGCCGTCCTTCATCACGACGATCCAGTCGGCGAGGTCGGCGACGACGCCCATGTCGTGCGTGATGAGCAGGATCGCGGAGTCCAGGCGGTCGCGCAGATCCCGCAGCAGATCGAGGATCTCGGCCTGGACCGTCACGTCGAGCGCGGTCGTGGGCTCGTCGGCGATGAGAAGAGCGGGATCGAGGCTGATCGCCTGCGCGATCATGGCGCGCTGGCGCTGGCCGCCCGAGAGCTGGTGCGGGTACGAGGCGAACGCCTTCTCGGGATCGGGCAGTCCCACCAGACCGAGCAGCTCGATCGCGCGTTCCCTCGCCTCGGACGGACTCTTCGACGTGTGCGCCCGGATCGCCTCGACGACCTGGAAGCCGACCGTGAGGACGGGGTTGAGCGCCGTCATGGGCTCCTGGAAGATGGCGGCGACCTGCGGCCCCCGCAGCTGGCGCAGCTGGCGCGGACCCATTCCCACGATCTCGCGGCCGTTCACCTTGATGCTGCCCCGGACGCGGCTGTTGCGCGGCAGCAGGTCGAGGACGGCCATCGAGCTCGCGCTCTTGCCCGACCCCGACTCCCCCACGACGGCGACGACCTGGCCGCGTTCGATCGCATAGGTGAGGTTCTTGGCCGCGGGCACCCAGACGTCGTCGACGGCGAAGTCGACGCTGACGTCGGTCATCTCGAGGGCGGCGCCGTTCGGCTGCTCGGTCGTGCTCATGAAGAGATCCTCCCTGTCCCGCGACCGAGGCGACCCGGGTGCGGGGATGACAGAATGACCGGATGCCGCGGCTCGTCTTCCGTCCGATGTTCAATCGAGTGCTGAGCGTCACGATCTGGGTGGCGCTGGCCGCCCTCGCGGTGACCGCCCTCGTCGTACCGGCCGCGGGCGAGGCGGCACCCGGACTGCTCGTGGGTGCGGCATCCGCGGGTGTGCTCGTATGGGCGCTGCTGTGGGCGCCGTTCGTCGCGGTCGATGACGACCGGGTGACGATCGCGAACGTCGTCGTGGAGTACCGCGTGCCGTGGGCCGCGGTCATCCACGTCGAGACGCGCTACTCGCTCCTCGTGCACACGCCCGGTCGTCGCATCAGCGCGACCGCTGCACCGGCGCCGGGTGCCATGGCGGGAGTCCGCGCCGCGCGCGCGCATCGGCGATCCGAAGCGGCCTCGGCCCCCGGCATCCGCCCGTCGGACCTGCCGACGACCGACTCGGGCCGCGCCGCCGATCTCGTGCGCAGGCGCTGGCAGGAGGGTCTGCGCACCGGTCGCGTCGAGTCGGGTGTCGCCGGTGAGACGCCCGTCGCCGTGAGCCCGCGCACGCTGTCGGTCGCGGCGATCGTCGCCGGGGTCGCGGGACTCGTGTGCGCGGCGCTGCTGATCTGACGCGCTCATGTGCGCTCCCGCCGACTCTCGACCGGCTCCTTCGTCCGCCGCAGCGAGAAGCGCTTCTGGCGCGGGTCGAAGGCGTCGCGCAGGCCGTCGCCGACGAAGTTGATCAGCAGGGCGAGCAGGACGATGAACGTCGCCGGCCACCAGAACAGCCACGGACGCGTCTGGAACGCGGACTGGTTGTCCGAGATGATGAAGCCGAGCGAGACGTCCGGCGGACGCACGCCGAGGCCGAGGTAGCTCAGCGCCGTCTCGAGCAGGATCGCCGCCGCCGCCAGCAGCGTCGCCGCCACGATCACGACGCCGATCGCGTTGGGCAGGATGTGCTTGAAGATGATGCGGGCGTCGCTGGCGCCGGCGACGCGTGCCGCTTCGACGAACTCGCGTTCGCGCAGCGTCAGGAATTCGCCCCGCACGAGACGCGCGATCGTCATCCACGAGACCATCGCGAGGAAGAACGCGAGCGGCCAGACGCCCAGGCCACCGGTCGCGCGTCCGACGACGGCGCCGATGACGAGCACGGGGATGACGATGAAGACATCGGTGACCCGCATGAGGATCGAGTCGACGATGCCGCGGTAGTACCCGGCGATCGCCCCGATGACGGTGCCGACGACCGTGCCGACGATCGAGATGACGAACATCACGACGATCGAGTTCTGGATGCCGCGCATCGTCATCGCGAAGTAGTCGATGCCGATGCGGTCCTGCCCGAACGGGTGCTCCCCCAGCGCGATGCCCGCACCGCCGAGCCACTGCGGGATGAGCGAGATGGTCGGTGCCCCGCCGTTCTGCTGCGTGTTGAGCGTCGTGTAGTTGTGGTGCCACCAGCCGGGGATCGGCCCGATGCCGATCGCCGAGATCGAGAAGATCGCGATCAGCAGGAACAGGATGCCGGACACCACCGACACGCGATTGGCGAAGAAGCGACGCAGGATGAGCCGCCCCTGGCTCACTCCGACCGTGTTCTCGTCGTCGGGCGCCGCGGCCGGGGTCGGCGGCTCGGGCATGATCTGCTGGCTCATCGGACGACCTCCCGGGACGAGCGGTTCTCGGCGATCATGCGGCCACCCGCACTCGAGGATCGAGCGCCGCGTAGGCGAGGTCGGCGAGGAAGTTGAAGACGATCGCGGTGATCGCGATGACGAGGAAGTACCCCATGACGGGGTTGACGTCCACGCGCGTGATGCCCAGGACGAAGAGCGAGCCCATGCCGCTGATCGCGAAGACGCGTTCGGTGATGACCGCGCCGCCCAGCAGGGCGCCGACGTCGGTTGCGATGAGCGTCACGATGGGGATGAGCATGTTGCGCAGGGCGTGCCGCATGACGACCGTGCGCTCGGGCAGGCCCTTGGCGCGCGCCGTGCGGATGTAGTCCTGGTTCATCACCTCGAGCAGGCCCGCGCGGGCGTACCGGGTGTAGCCGGCGAACGAGATCAGCAGCAGGGCGACGGTCGGCAGCAGCAGGTGGGTGAAGCTGTCGATGCCCGTGAGCCACACGTCGCCGTTGAAGCCGGGGGTGCTGGCGCCCACGGTGGCGATGGGGCGGTTGTTGATCCGCGGGTTGGCCATGTACTCGGGCCAGGACTGCATGTAGCGGTCGAGCACGACGAAGCCGCTCGACACGAAGGCGACGATGCCTCCGATGCGCGCCGCCATCCCGCGGTCGGGTCCGCCCAGCAGGAGCCCCGATCCGATGCCGACGGCGATCGCCACGAGCCCGAGGATGATGAGGGTGCCGAGCGTCGACACGTTGAACAGGCCCTGCAGGGCGAAGTAGCAGACGTAGGCGATCGCGCCGTTGAGGGCGGCGATCATGAGGGCGCGGCGGTTCTCGAGCCCCGCCAACAGCGCCGTGGTCAGCACGACGGTCCCCCCGATGAGGAGGAAGAGGCCGACGGGGCCGAGTCCGGGCTGGCGGAACCAGTCGACGATGTCGAAGTAGATGAGAAGAGCCGCCGTCACGCCGCCCGAGGCGACGGCGACGACGAGGCGCCGGCGAACGGGGCCGCCGATCATCGCCTGCCAGACGATGGCGCTGACGACCGCGACGAGCGCGATCACCCAGGCGGGGATGGTCGTGGCCGATTGCAGGAAGTCGTTGAACCCGATCGCGAGGAATTCCTTCAACAGCACCGCGATGAGGAACGAGGGCAGCGAATACAGGAAGAAGCTCAGCAGGGTGACGCTGAAGTCGAAGCCGCTGTACTGGCGAAGCGCGGTGACGATACCGACCGCGACGCCGAGCACGATGGCGATGAGGAACGCAGCGGTCACGAGCTGCAGCGTCGAGGCCATCGCCGGCGGCAGGATGTCGGTGACGGCGGCGTTGGAGATCGTGAGGCCGAGGTCGCACGTGCCGACGAACGGGACGAGGCACTGGGCCGCTCCGCCGAGCCACAGGAAGTAGCGCAGCACGGGAGGCACATCCAGGTCGAGCGCGTTGATCCGCGCCGCGATGAGCTGATCCCGGTTCGGCGCGTTGCTTCCCTCGAGGTCCTGCAGCGGGTTGCCGGAGTTCGCCGCGAGCACGTACATCAGGAAGGATGCCGCGAGCAGTACCAGGATCGAGACGGCGATGCGTCTGAGGACGAATCCCACCATGGGGTATCCGGTCTCCTTCGATCGGGTCGAGGCGAGCGCCTCGACGGACTGATTCCCGAACGACAGGCAGGAGGCGCCGGAGCCGTAGAAGACTCCGGCGCCTCACTGCCCGTCACACGGGTGTCATGCCCGGGGCATCAGCCCGCGAGCGTCCACTCCTGCGCATTCCAGACGATACCCGTCTGACCGCCGAAGTGCTCGATACCGGTGACCGAGCCGTTGTCGGCGAACAGACCCGGCAGCTGGAAGAGCGGCAGACCGAAGAAGTCGGCCGCGGTGTGCGCGTCGATCTCGATCTTGATCTCGGTCAGGCGCTCGGGGTCGAGCGTGACCTGGCTCTCGTCGGCCAGGGCGTTGACCTCGGCGTTGTTGTAGTTGTTGTAGTTGCCGCCGCCGCCGTTCTTGAAGATCTGCGGGAGCGCCGCGTTGCCGGCACCCGGCGAGATCCAGCCGAAGATCGACGCGTCGTAGCTGCCGCTGCCCAGGAGCGAGCTCCAGTCGGGCGAACCGGCGTCCTCGATCACGAAGCCCGCCTCCTGCGCCGACTGCTGGATGGCGCGGAAGCTGTCGACACGGTTCGGGTTGTTCGTGTTGTAGAGGATGCGGACGGTCGGGGTCGCACCGGCGAGCAGCTCGCGAGCGCCCTCGATGTCCGGCTCGTCATAGGCGTCGTAACCGCTCGCGGCGACGGCGTCGGGGTAGGCGGCATCCGTCGGCAGGAAGATCTGCGAGTTGAGCACACCGGCGTCGGGGTTGACGGGGGTGATGATCGACTCGAGGATCTGCTGGCGCGGGATCGTCTTCATGAACGCCTCGCGCACGTTCGCCTCGGCGAACACACCCGTGAAGTTCAGGTCGAGGTGGTCGTACGACAGCTGGTCGCCCGCGTGGATCGTGGCACCGGCGTTGTCCAGCGCCGTCAGCGTGTCAGCCGACGCCTGCGGGTAGATCGCGTTGACCTCACCGTTCTGCAGGGCCGTGACCTGGGCGTTCGAGTCGCCGATGAAGCGCATGATGAGCTGGTCGTACGAGGGCGACAGGTCACCGGTGTACTCCGGGTTCTTCTCGAGCGTGATGCTCGACTCCGGGACGAAGTCGGTCACGATGAACGGTCCGCTGCCGACGAGGAGGCTCTCGTCGGTCGGCATCGCCGTGACGTCGTAGCCGGTGTTCCAGAAGTCGGCGGCCGCCTTCAGGACGGGGTTCGCCTCGACGGGAGCGTCGACGTCGCCCTCGGGCATCTCTTCGATCGTCGAGATGAACTCCTCGAGCGACACTCCGGCCTTCTCGGCGAGCACGTGCGCGGGCTTGCCGATCGGGTTGACCAGCTCCCAGTCCACGTACGGGGTGTCGTAGGTGATCGTCATCGAGAGGTTGTCGTCGCTGATCTCGGGGAACGACGTCGTGTCCAGGCCCGCCGTGCTGCCGGCGAGCGAGAAGTACTGGGTGCCGCCGTTGGTGACATCGCCCGTCGCGGGGTCGATGATGGCGTCGTTGAAGTAACCCGAGTTGATCGCCCAGTTCACGAGCATGTCGTCGGCGGTGATGTCCTCGCCGTCCGACCACTTGAGGCCCTCGTTGAGGGTGTACTGCACCGTCAGCGGGTCTTCCGAGACCTGCTCGTAGGTGCCGAAGTCCTCGTTCTTGATCAGGGTGTAGTCCTGGTCCAGACGGACGAAGCCGCCGAGGCCGAGGCCTCCGCTGACGCCCGTCAGGTAACCGACCATGCCGTTCGTGTCGAGGTTCGCCTCGGGGGTGTCGCCGTTGAACGACGTGAAGGCGTTGGTGGTCGCGATCGTGATCGTGCCACCCTGCGTCTCGGGAGTCTCTTCATCGTTGCCACCGCCGTCGGTGGTGCAGCCGGCGAGCGCGAGAGCCGCAACCGCGACCACGCCCCCGACCACCACGGCGCGAGAGCGCCGGATCTGGATAGTCACATTTCCTCCTGTGCAAGGTTGAGTGCCCGGTATGTGCTACCCGGACACGACACGGACACCGTAAGCACGCGCCGATGACGGCGCAAAACACCTGTGCAAACCGTTACAGATCCTTAACTCGGCGTGACCGCGGTGTGACATTCTTGACAAGATGCGCTCCCATCGCCCCGCCGAGATCCTCGCCCCAGGATCGCAGCGGACGCGTACGAAATGGGAGATCGGGCTCGTCCTCGCCGTCACGGTCGGGCAGTCGGCCGTCTACTCGGTGATCTCGCTCGTTCGGGCCCTCCTGCGGCCCACCCCGATCGGCGATCAGCAGACGCAGCTGAACCCGCCACGCGATGACGCCGCGATCTGGGACGCCGTCTACCAGCTGCTGTCGGTGTTCTTCGGTCTGTGCCTCGTGGCGCTCGTCGTCTTCCTGCTGTGGGAACCCGGGACGAATGCGCTGCGGCGCATCGGGCTCGACTTCCGGCGCTTCGGCGGCGACCTCGGTCGCGGCATCCTGCTCGCCGCCGTCATCGGCGTGCCCGGCCTCGGGCTCTATGCGGCCGGACGCGCGCTCGGCATCACGGTGCAGGTGCAGGCATCGCCGCTCGACGCGGCGTGGTGGGCGGTGCCGCTGCTCGTGCTCGCGGCGCTGCGGGCAGGGCTGACCGAAGAGGTCATCTTCGTCGCCTACCTGTTCGACCGGCTCCGGCGCCTGGGGTGGGGGTGGTGGACGATCATCCTCTCGACCGCGGCGCTGCGGGCCGGCTACCACGCCTATCAGGGCTTCGGTGCGATCATCGGAAACTTCGTCATGGGCGTCGTGTTCGGCTGGTGCTACCGCCGATGGGGTCGCGTCATGCCCCTCGTCATCGCCCACACCGTCATCGACGTCGTCGCCTTCGTCGGCTACCCCCTCGCCGTCGTGCTCTGGCCGGCGCTCTTCGCCCCGCTTCCCTGACCCCCGCTTCTCCCGCGAGACTGCAACGGCGCGCCGAAACAGCGGGGTTCACCCACGGTCTCGGCG